>DCYR01000006.1 GCA_002331495.1 Patescibacteria group bacterium UBA2105
CTCGTGTCGGCGATTGCAGCAGTTCTGCAAGGAGCAAGTGAGTTGGTGGCTGCCAACGTTGTGGGCTCCAACATCGCTAACATCTTGCTCATCGTAGGTCTCGCAGCCGCAGTGGGAGGAAAGCTGGCTGTGAGCAAAAATTTAATAGACCTTGACATCCCGCTACTAACAATAGCTACCGCGTTTGGTGTATTTGTTATGTATGACGGTATCGTGATGTCTACTGAGGCGCTCTTTCTTCTCGCTTCGTTCTTGGTGTTTCTTGTATATTCAACGAGGAATGGGGGGACTATAGACGACAGTGAGGACATACAACAATTATTCTCATTTGAACGTCGTCGTCCAAAGATAGGAATAACTAATGTGGGCGATGATCCCAAAATCAAAATGACCGAAAAGGTTACTGTGCGAGATTTTGTCTGGCTATTCGTAGGGCTCGTTGCCTTAGTGGGAGGCGGTCGCTATTTGGTCGAGTCAGTGGTGCAAACATCCATGATATTAAACATCGGAGTAGGCGTAATTTCATTAGTGGCGGTTGCAGTCGGCACCTCGCTGCCGGAACTAGCCGTTTCTATGAAGGCAGCCTTGCAGGCCAAACACGAAGTCGCACTTGGCAATATTTTTGGGTCGAACGTTTTCAATATACTCCTGGTACTTGGACTTCCCGGACTGTTCGCACCGCTCGTCGTGGATGACGCGACACTTGGGCTTGGTCTGTCCGTCATGGTGGTGGCAACTGTTTTTTTTATAATCTCCGGAATGTCCAAACGTATTCATTCGTACGAAGGCGCTCTGTACATACTCGTATATGGGTTTTTCCTAGGAAAGCTGTTTGGTTTTTTCTAACATAAGATTATCGGCGTTATTATCCTAATCCTGTACATGTAATTTGTGTAGACAGGCCAAGAAACTGTTGTAATTTCGACTTAAAACTATATACTCTCTTTCATCGGGCGTTTAGCTCAGTTGGCTAGAGCAACTCGTTTACACCGAGTAGGCCGGGGGTTCGAGTCCCTCAACGCCCACCAATATGGAACTTTGGGGTTCTAAGCCAACTTTGTCATGGGCTTTTCCTCTTTAGGCAGAAAATGGGGGCAAGAAAAAGGAAAAGAAGCAAAGACCATTTTGATTTTGCGGTCACGCCGTAGCGGAGCGGAGGCGTGGGGGTGCGTTAAACTCGAATGCGCACATAAAAGTACAAAGCCACCACGCGCTCCGCGCGTTGCTAGTGTTTAGATTGGAAATAGGTTCGAGCTTGGTACAATAGAGACACATAGAATGACAAAGTCCCCGAGCGACTAGCTTGCGGGGCTTTTGTCGTTCTTGGGTGGTGTGGGGTGAGAAAGATGGAGTTTCACTTGACTCACATAAATATATATGCAAAGTTTTATTTAGGACAGTTCTTGTCCTGATATCTAGCGAGATGTTAGATAGTGTTTCAATCAACCGTGGCGAGATGTCACAAGGAGAAACCAATGAAAAAGTTTTTTGACGCGGCACAACCAAAAAGTAACAGGGACTTGATTCTTAAGGAGTATCCATTCCTACAACAATATATAGTTGGGGATCTAACTTCAATTCGGGTGGTTAAAATGACCATGAAGCTCCTCAAATCCTACCCACATACCGAATGGTTTAATTCAAAAAATTCACGGAGCTCAGGGCCTTTTTATCACCGCATGATATTTTTACTTGGTACTGACGGTCACCAAATAGCGGCTGTTGAACCCAACAACGTGGTAAGACAAAAACAACTACGATTGTTCTCACCAAAGACATGGTTCCCGCTCAATGTTACAGGCCAAACTGTTTTCGAGGCCATAACGAGCCTAAGTGACCCAAATGACATTCGGTTCGTTGTTGAAGTCCGCCACTACCCTGAACAGGTTGTCGGTATGTCTCAAGACCCTGAGCAGGTCATCGTCCTCTTGCACAAAATTCCCAACAAGTCTTCAATGGTCGATTTTACGGGATTCCTTCTTGAAGAAGAAGTCTTGGGAGACCTCCCTTTGTAGATTGTGGGGCTGAGTGCTATCGGTCGCGTGTGTACGCGGCCGATTTTATTTCCAGAAGTAAAGTCGCCTCCACGACCAGAGAATGCAGCTGGTTCCAACTTTTCTCCACAACATCCACACATGAACAAATGAGCCCAACACGATTAGTAGTGTTGGGTGATTTGGTTTATTGGGTGGTGTGAGACTCGAAAGACGAAGTGTGAGCTTAGTGACTGGTGGTCGAGTCCCCCAAAGTTTAGTACTGACACCGAGTCCCGGCAGTCCAGTCTCCGTGTCGAATTAGTACTGGCGCCGAGTCCCTGCTACTATTGAATTTCATGAGTGGAAAACCCCCACACTGTATTGGCATGATCATGGACGGCAATCGTCGGTGGGCACGCGAACGTGGACTACCAACACTAGAAGGTCATAAAAAAGGTCTTGGCAATTTTGACAAAATGACCCACTGGGTACGCGATGCAGGAGCCAAGCACTTGGTAGTGTACGCGCTTTCTACCGAAAACTGGAATCGCAGTGAAAAAGAAGTCTCATACCTCATGGACCTCTTCCAGACAGCAATCAATGATGCCTTTGAACGACTGCAAGAGGAAGGGGTTCGACTTCACTTTGTGGGCGATCTTGCTCGCTTTCCTCAGAAGCTGCAAGAAAACTTCGCGCGCATAGAGAAAGAAAGTGAGGGAAACGACGATTTTCATGTCTGGATATGTGCCTCATACGGCGGGCGACTTGAAATAACACGGGCCGCAAAAGATTTGGCCGATAAGGGAGAGAAGGTGACAGAGGACTCACTAAGAGATGCAATGTGGAGCGCAGGAATGCCCGACCCGGACATCATTATTCGCACAGGGGGAGAAAAGCGACTTTCGAACTTCCTGCTCTGGCAGGCTGCATACTCTGAACTCTTTTTCTCCGACACCTACTGGCCGTCATTTACACAAGAGGAACTTCACGCAATACTCAAGGAATATGCAGAACGCGAACGACGATACGGCAAGTAGCCCCACAATAATTTTTGAAGACGACGACATTTTGATTATCGACAAACCAGCAGGTTTGGTTGTGCATGGCGATGGGCGCACAGAGGAGCCGTCAGTGGCTGACTGGGTTCTAGAGAACTACCCTGAACTTAAAGAGGTCGGTGAGCCGTGGATGAACCAAGAGGGGCAAATGATTCCGCGACCAGGAATCGTACATCGACTTGATCGCAATACGAGTGGAGTGATGGTATTGGCAAAGACACAAGAAGTTTTTGAATTCCTAAAGGAACAGTTTCAAGAAAGAAATGTAAAAAAGACGTATCGTGCGTGGGTGTACGGTGCCATGAAAGAAGATGAAGGAGAGATAGACCGACCCATAGGAAAGAGCAAGAAAGATTTTCGCAAGTGGTCAGCTCAGCCTGGCAGTCGTGGAGAACAGCGCGAAGCGCATACCGCATGGAGATTGCTCGAGACACGAGAAGAGGGAGGAGAAAAGTACTCTCTTCTTGAACTTAGACCAACCACAGGCCGCACACATCAACTACGCGTACACCTAAAGGCTATTCACCATCCGATAGTATGCGACAAGCTCTACGCGCCCAGGCGCAAATGCACGTTTGGCTTCGGGCGCTTGGCGCTCCACGCACATACCATCACTCTTCTTGCAAAGGGCAATAAGGAACAGAAATTTGAAGCCCCGTTACCCGCTGACTTTAAGGCGATTTCGGGCTCCTAGGCGTTGCCTACGTGGCTTACGTGTGGTAGAGTTGCGCGCATTATGACCAACAATGTCGTAACAAGCCCGGTAGACATGAAGGAGCGAGCCGACCTTGGGATCAAGGCCGGGGACACCGTTCGTGTCTGGCAGAAAATTGAGGAAAAAGGCAAAACACGACTTCAGGCGTTCGAGGGCCTTGTGCTTGCGTGCAAACATGGCTCGGAAGCGGGAGGTACGTTTACTGTGCGAAAGGTTTCAAGTGGCGTGGGTGTAGAGAAAATCTTCCCGCTCTACTCACCAAATATTGATAAAATCGAGATTGTTAAGCGAGCTAAAGTGCGTCGCGCAAAGCTCTACTTCATTCGCGACAAGGTGGCTCGTGATCTTAAGCGCGTACTTCGTCGCACTGTAATGATGGGTGTTGCAACAAAGGGATCAGCTGAGCTTGAAGAAGAGCGCAAGAAGGCTGAAGAAGAGGAAGCGCAACGACAGGCCGAGGAGAACAAGCGAGCTGAAGAGAAGGACCAGAACGAAGAGGTAGTCGAAGAAGAGGCTTCACAAGAGGCAGTGGAAGAGAAAGGCGAAGAACAGGTAGAAGAAACCAAGGAGGAGGAAAAGAAAGAGAAAGATAAGCCGGCAGACGAAGAGACAGAGACAGAAGAGAAAAAAGAAGGTTAAAAAAGAGCGCGGAGGCGCTCTTTTTGATATTGGTGCCCAGGGCGGGACTCGAACCCGCACGCACGAAGTGCCATGGCCCTCAACCATGTGTGTATACCAATTCCACCACCTGGGCAACTAGTTGCGTATTCTAAACACTTTTGGAAACTTAGCAAACAAAAGATAAAAGCCCCGTTTCGCTAGCGCTGCATTGAGAGGCCCCTTCAGCGAGCAAGGGTGATATGTCATTGTAAGCTCCCGTTTTGGGTGTGATTGTTCGTGCCCAGGCGACTTTCTTTTTATGTATGGGTCAAGTATATATCCCCACACCTGTTTTTCTACGTGCACGAGGGGCACGGCCTTCCCATTTCTAGAAAAACGGGTGTGGGAGTATACTCTTGACTATGGCACTTTACACTGGGAAGGGGGACAAAGGAACGACGAAGCTTTTCACCTCGAAGAATGGGGAACGCATTTCAAAGAGCGATCCAGTTTTTGAGGCTTTGGGAACTGTTGATGAGCTCAACACTATTTTAGGTTGGTGCCGGGTGGCCTGCCAGGTAGATTGGTTGGTTGGTGAGAAGAGTGCCAGTGCGATACTGCTCGATGTGCAACAACATATCTTTACAATCCAGGCTGAACTTGCTGGGGCGGAGAAGAGCATCCCTCCCGAGAACGTTGAGGAGTTAGAGAACCGCATCGCAGTTATTGAAAAGCAACTTCCGGAGATCACCACCTTTTTTGTTCCAGGCGGCAGCGAGTTATCATCGAGGCTCGACATTGCACGTGCTGTGTCGCGCCGGGCCGAGCGGAGGCTCGTGAATCTGTCGGAGTCGGGCGAAGATATCTCCGAACATACACTTGTGTACGCAAATAGGCTCTCGTCGCTACTGTATGCTCTCGTTCGGTTTGTAAACCACATGAACGGAGACGAAGAAAGACAGCCCGAATACGTAGGATAATGGTAGTAGGCCTGTTTGTTGTTGCCCGCAACACAGAGTGCTACCATGAGGTTGATGGTAATTGTTTCGTGTAAGCGATGTGGTGGTGATGTCAAAACAAAGCCCTCACACTTAGCTCTTGGGTTTGGTAAGTATTGTTCTCGTTCTTGTCATTCTAAGAACTCGAGAAGGGGGAAGGTTGTCCAGTGCGCAACTTGTGCAGCGGATACGTATAAGCGCCCCAAAGATTTGATTCGCTCGAAAAGCAAAAAATATTTTTGCAGTAAAAGCTGTCAGACACAGTGGCGAAATCAAATGTACGTTGGGAGAAGGCACTCGAATTACAGTACGGGAAAGGCTTCGTACCGATCTGTTCTTAGAAGATCGGGAGTTACGCAAGAATGCAGACGTTGTAAGATACGAGACGTGAGAATATTAGCTGTTCACCACATTGACAGAAACAGAAATAACAATTCCGTTGAAAACCTTATGTACCTATGCCACAATTGCCATCACCTCATTCACTGGTTTAGGAACGAGGAGGAAAAATTGATGGCGACTATGGTGTAATGGTAGCACTACTCCTTGTGGAGGAGTCAGTTCGGGTTCGAATCCCGATAGCCGCCCAGACTGTATGGAAAAAGAGGCGAGCGTTTGGTTGCGTGGTAAAAGAGGAGATAGTGAAAACGCCAAACTCAAGAATTTAAAGCTAGTCGAAAGAGATTGCCCAAGCCATCTATGAGCAAAATCCTTTGGATTGGTGGAACAATCTTTGGGCGGATAAGAATAGAAGTTAATGGTTGACGAAGAGTTCCCCACAGTGTGCAGTTGTCAAAAATTACTCCGTGCTACACTTAGAGGTACATTATTAGCCTTGAGTATTAGTAAATATGGAAATTTCACTATTACTTGCACAGATCATGGGGCTCTACCTCCTTCTTGAAGGTCTTGTGGTGCTCACGCGGCGCAAGTTTGTGTTGAATATTGTAAACGACATAAGTCGGCACAAGGCACTTATGTTCGTGACAGGAGCAATGGTTTTTATACTCGGTCTCCTTGTCGTACTCAGTCACAATGTGTGGGAAGCATCGTGGCGTGTCATCCCGACTATTATTGGGTGGGCAATGGTCGTCAAGGGTGTCGCAATATTCTTTGTGCCCAGGGTGGTCATGAATAAAGCAAAGAAGTTTGCTAAAAACCGCAACATGGCAGTGCTTGCAGGAATCATCGCAGTTGCTGTGGGAGCGTACCTTGTGTACGTAGGATTTGGTCTTGGAGCCTAACTTTTTACAACATTCTTGCAACCGAAAACGCGCCTGTATAGGCGCGTTTTCCACAGTAAGTAAGGATTGTCAAAGGAAGAGGGTCGTGTATGATATGAATATATGAGCATGTATTCATATAGTAAGGCGGCTGCAAAGGGAGCGAGATGGGCACAGGAGACCGCCTCCGTTTTTAAAATCCTCTCTGACCCAACGCGATGCAAGATTCTTAAGCTCCTCGTTGAAAGCAGAGAGAGTATGTGTGTCAGTGAGATAGCCGAAGCGGTCGGTACCACGCATTCTGCTGCAAGCCATCAACTCAATGGACTAGAAACACGCGGAGTGCTGGTGAGTTTTCGCGAAGGCCAAACTATCTGCTATGAAATAGCTGACACACATATCGCGCGCAACATTGTGCGCATTTTAGAAGTTTTCTTCATGTAATATGAACGCAAAACGCATTCAATTATATGCAGGAGCTGTTGCAATACTATTCATCAGCATCGCACTCGGGGCATGGTATTTCGAAGTAGATAAAACCGAATCACTGGCCCAAAATCCTAACAAGCTGCGACAAACTACGGCGGGAAAAACAATTCCGCAGCAAACCCAAAAAGACGGTAATACTGGCCCCCAAACAAAAACCACCTCCAGAAAAGAGGTGACGTTGTCTGTAGGAAGCCCAGGTGGAGTTTTTGAAGAAGTACCAGACAACGAAATTCTCTCGGGTGGTCCAGGCAAGGACGACATCCCTTCAATAGATAATCCTAAGTTTGTGTCAGTAAAGGAAGCCTCATTTCTAAATGATGATGAGTTCGGAATCGGTATTGTGGTAGATGACGTCGCGCGTTTCTATCCGTTTCAAATCCTCGTATGGCATGAAATAGTAAACGACTCTATAGCAGGGATGCCACTTGCGGTTACCTATTGCCCGCTGTGCCGTACCGGCGTTGCCTATGAGCGAAGCATCGGAGGTGAGGTGGTTGAATTTGGTGTTTCGGGCATGCTCTGGAAATCAAATCTTCTCATGTACAATCGCTCGGAGCCCGAATCACTGTGGTCGCAAGTTTTGGGACGTGCCGTTAAGGGCCCCCTCACAGGTACGCGACTCACCATTTACCCTTCCGATACCGTGCAGTTTGGTGATTGGAAGCGAGCACACCCCAACACGCAAGTGCTCTCGCGCGACACTGGAGTATTTCGGCTTTACGGCACCGACCCGTACGGCGACTACTACACGAACCGCGACGTTTCGTTCGGTGTGAGTTTTTCAGACACTCGGCTACATCCAAAGGAGTATGTATTCGGTATTGAGCGGGACGGAAAATTCAAAGCATATGTCGCTGATTCGCTACCAGTGGGTACAACCACTGACTTGTTCGCCGGCGCAACCATAACGATTGAAAAAAGTAGCACAGGCGAGGTTCGTATGTTTGCCGATGGAGAACCTCTGCCAATTATCGGGGGGTTCTGGTTCTCGTGGCTGGCAGTTCACGAGAATACTGAATTATTCGATAATAACTAACCGCTCATGAAGCTTCCGTACGTTATAGGAACTATTCTACTCACCACTCTCGTCGGGGTGGCGCTGTTATTGCGAGAAGGACCGCCCGCAATCCCAGTTTCCGGCACATCGTCATTCTCTTCAAGTACGCCCACAGGCATCTCGTCACTTGGAAGCGCTCCTGAAACAAATATACAACGACCGGACGGGAGTGAAGTCGCACTAAGCGAAATAATTGTACGCAATTCTGTGATTAACTCATGGGCAGCTTGGTGTCCGTTTTGTGTGAAGGAACTTGCTGATTTTGACGATGTGGCCGCAGCGCGCCAGGGCGAGGTAGACTTCCTCATCGTAAACCGTGGTGAGTCCATAGAAACCGGTTCCGCGTTTCTCGAAGGATTAGGGCTTGCCAACAACAGCATGAGGGTATTTTACGACGAGGATCAGTCTCTCTATCAGGCATTTGGTGGTTTCGCTATGCCTGAGACCGTGTTTGTTGATGCAGAGAGGCGGATACGCTTTCATAAGAGGGGGCCACTTACTAAAAAAGAACTCGAGGATATAGAAGACCTGGGTTGGTAGTATGGAGCCGATAAGCGTAGGATTTATAGCTTCGGCGTTCATTGCTGGGATCATTACATTCTTGGCTCCCTGTACGTTGCCGCTCGTACCCGCGTACCTTGGCTTTATTAGCGGTGTTGACCAGGAATCTCTTAAAGACCCAAGTCGCAAAGACGAAATTCGCCGACGCGTTGTTGTGAACGGCCTCTTCTTTATCATAGGATTCACTGTGATATTTGTACTCTTTGGCGCGCTTGCAGGATTAGCTGGACAGGAGCTTGCCCCGTATCGCATTTGGTTGTCTCGAATTGGTGGTATCTTCGTCATTCTCTTCGGACTTTTGATGCTTGGAGTGCTGGAACTTCCATTTCTTGGTCGAGAATACAAAATCAAACTTCCCAAGTGGATTGAGGTAGGCAAGCCATCGAGCTCAAGCTTAATTGGGGCTGTGTTCGGGCTCGGCTGGACACCGTGTGTCGGGCCCGTGCTCGGCTCAATTTTGCTGCTCGCTTCGTCAAGCGCCACAGTATTCACGGGGGCCATACTTTTGCTGGTATTTTCGGCAGGTCTTTCGATACCGTTTATGGTGGTCGCCATAGGGTTTGCTCATGCAAGCGAACGTATTACCGCAATGCAGAAATGGCTGAAATGGATTTCGATTGTCGGTGGACTCTTTCTCATTGGATTGGGTATCCTTCTGCTTACCAATAATTTTTCACTTCTTATCTCATGGGGGTTTCAGATCTTTGGTTTTCTTGAATACGAAAGCCTATTAAACCTACTCTGACAAATTATAGATAATATGCTTGACTCGGCGCGAAATATGCGTACTATTGTTCTCAATCGCCCGTGGGGGCGTTTTAATTTGCAAGCGCGACGAAGTCGAAAAAAGCAAGCTTTTTAGACCGAGTTAGCGATGCAAATAGAGGTGGTGTCATCCCAATTAAAGCGGCGCGCCTCTATTTTGAACAGGATTTCCTATGGCCAATCGACTTATACAATATGTTAGGGACACGCGTGCGGAGCTTAAGCACGTGTCGTGGCCGACACAAAAACAAACAGTAATCTTTACCGTGTTGGTAATAATAATTTCGTTACTCGTTGCATTTTTTCTCGGCGCATTCGACTACATATTTACTGGTGCACTTAATTTGGTGATTTAAGTAATATGTCAAAACAACAAGGGACAGGAGAACGCCGTTGGTATGTAATCCACACGTACTCGGGATACGAAGAGGCCGTTGCTCGTAACTTACGCCAACGAATCGACTCAATGGGAATGCGTGACCAGATTTTTGAAGTCATTGTACCAACCGAGAAAAAAATCAAAGTAAAGGCGGGGAAGCGCGTGGAAGAAAAGGAAAAAATCTACCCAGGGTACGTACTCGTGGACATGATTGTAAACGACGAGTCTTGGTACGTGGTGCGTAACACGCCTCGCGTTACCGGGTTTGTGGGGTCAGGTACACAGCCAGTGCCGCTCGACCAGGCAGAAGTTGACTCACTCTTTAAGCGCATGACTTCCGACACCGCAAAACACAAGATTGAACTTGGTCTTGATGATGCGGTGGTAATTGCCGACGGGCCGTTCAAGGACCTCGAGGGCAAAGTTGGTGAAATTGACGAAGAGCGCGGCAAGGTTAAGGTCATGGTGCCTATGTTTGGTCGCGAGACACCAGTTGAGCTCGACTTCTTGCAAGTAAAGCGAATTTAGGTAGTATTTTCCTCACATATGGCTAAAAAAGTAGAAAAACAATTGAAACTTCAGGTGCCCGCGGGCAAGGCAACTCCTGCGCCACCACTTGGTCCTGCTTTGGGACAGGCCGGCATCAACATAGGCGAATTCGTTAACCAATTTAATGACGCGACCAAGGAAATGATGGGCGATATCATCCCAGTAGTTATCAATGTGTACGACGATCGAAGTTTTGATTTCATACTTAAAACTCCTCCGGCATCGAGCTTGCTTCTCAAGGTGATTGGGCAAAAAAGTGGGTCGGGTAAGAATTTGGTAAAGAAAATAGGGAAAGTCTCTCAAAAACAACTCGAAGAGATAGCTGAACAGAAGCTGCAGGATCTCTCGGCAAACGATGTAAAGGCTGGGGCAAAGATAATCGCAGGAACTGCCCGTTCAATGGGAATTGAAACGGAATAATTCCAACTAAACAATAACAAAAAGCGCCGATGCGGCGCTTTTTGTTTATTCGCGTTCGCCCAACTTGGCTCGTTTGACTTTCTACACGTAACTTTCTGTTTCTCCGTAAGCAAGAAAATTCCTGTGGTGTTCGGGAATTACATATGAATCACTGTCATCGATGCAGTGCATGATGGCACACCAGTACTTTTCGGTTTCAGCCGCGATCTTCACAAAACCATTTGCGTAACCACAGTAAGCACAAAGGGTGTAGAGGACATTGCGAAATTAATCTACAAAACGACGGAGAAAGTGATATTTCATGAAAAATTACAGTATTACATCAACATATTTTGTGAACATTGCCGCGCCAGAGCGCGATGGTATACTCAGGTAAAATTAATGAGTGCCTATGTTGTAGCTCTAGAAACAAGTTTAATCACATTAAATAACTAATGACATGGCTACACCACAAGATTTACTCTTTCTCGCACGACAAGATGACGATGTGCACAATGCGATACGTGGAGAGGAGAAACGACAGGAAGAAGGGCTCGAACTCATTCCGTCGGAAAACTATGTGTCAAAAACAGTCCGTGAGGCTGTTGGCTCTATCCTTACCAACAAATACTCGGAAGGATACCCTGGGAAGCGTTACTACGGCGGTCAGGAGTTTACCGACGAAGTAGAGGAGTTGGCACGGGAGCGCGCAAAAAAGCTCTTTAACTGCAAGTATGCAAACGTACAGCCACATGCTGGAGCACCTGCCAACATCGCCACGTATTTTGCACTGCTTGAGCCTGGCGACACCGTGCTTGGCATGGACCTCTCACACGGGGGACACCTCACACACGGCCATCCTGTAACGTATATCACGAAGATCTTCAACTTTGTTCGCTATAAAATGAAGGACACGGAAACCGGAGAGATCGACTACGATGAAATGCGTGAAGTGGCGAAAAAAGAAAAGCCCAAAATACTCTTGGCGGGGTTTTCCGCATATTCACGTGAACTTGATTACCAAAAAATGGCAGACATCGCACGCGAAGTCGGTGCTCTCGCCATCATGGATGCGGCACATATCGCAGGGCTCATTGCAGGAGGCGCACACAAAAATCCATTCGACTATGGCTTTGACGTAATTCTCACTACTACACACAAGACTCTCAGGGGGCCTCGCGGTGGCATGATCCTCACGCGGGAAGACAAGGAAATAGCGCAGAAGATCGACAAAAGTGTATTTCCTGGCCTCCAGGGAGGGCCGCTTATGCACCACATAGCCGGCAAAGCGGTTGCCTTTGGCGAGGCGCTGCACCCAAGCTTCAAAAACTATGCGCATCAGATAATAGACAATGCTCAGGCAATGGCTGAGGTGTTTGACCGCGAAGAAGTACGTATGCTCGGTGGGGGGACAAGCAACCACCTTATTCTCGCCGACATCACCAGCTTTGGTATCGACGGCCATGTAGCTGAAACAGTGCTTGACGAGGTGGGCATTACACTCAATAAGAACGTGATTGCTGACGACTCAAATCCACCAATGAAGCCAAGTGGTATTCGCTTTGGGACGCCCGCGATCACCACACGAGGCTTCACTGAAAAAGAATGCGCACGCGTTGCCGAGTTAATGGTTGAGACATTGCGTAATCATGACGACGAGGAGGTAAAAAAGAAAGTGCACAAAGAGATACGAGCACTTGCGGCCAAGTTCCCAATCCCTGATAAGCACTTCTAGGTATGCTGCATACTAAGACTGATAAGGGATACTTTGTACGTCTTGAGCGGGGAGAGGATGTGGTCGCGAAGCTCACCGAGTTTGCAAAACAAGAGGGCATTACAGCCGCGGAATTCCGTGCTATTGGAGCGGTGGAGAACTTGAAGCTCGGCTCGTACGACTTGGCGACGAAAGAATATGATCAACGAGAAGTACCCGGAATACTTGAGGCGGCTGCGGTAATAGGAAATGTGACACTTGTTGACGGTGAGCCGTTCTTGCATATACACGGTGTATTCTCAAACGCAGAGCTACAATGCTTTGGCGGTCATGTGTTTGCCATGGATGCAGCAGTTACACTCGAGGTGTTCATCACACCGCATGACACGTCCATAGTTCGTGTGCACAACGATACTATCGGTCTTAAGCTCTGTACGTTCTCAGTAGATAATTGACAAAATTAAACATTGGCACCAATATATTTCCAGAAGCTTAGGGGGTCACAACCATGGGAAAGACTTGGACGTATGAGGACGTGGTGATCGCAATGATCCACGAGGAGTGGAGAAGAGGCAATAATTGTGGCTTGAGCGCCTGGGACATTCTGCGTCGGCTTCACAATGTTGGACTCAAATGTCAGCTCGCTTCTATTGTTTCTGCCCTACACACTCACCAGAGTCAAGAGAAGCTCGTCATTGTCGAAAATAAAGTTGTACCTTTCCGCTACCGTGTCACGAGAGCGGGAGTAACTACGGGGAAGGAGGCTCGGGCCAGAATATCATCTCTCAAGAAACGAAGCACCGCACTGCCCTCACCAAAGTAGTAACGTGTGCGCGAAGGACCGCCGACTAAGGCGGTCTTTCTCTTATAGGGGTCGCTTTAGTTTCTTGCGTGAAAATTTTAAGTCACCGTCTTCGTGATGTTCTTCTGAGATAACTTCACTAAACTCTGAATATTCCGGAAAGTGCGTGTCTCCATCGGCATTGTCTTTCACGAGCGTCAGGTCCAAAACGTCAGTGTCGGGAAGCAGTAGCGAGTAAATTTGCCCACCGCCAATAACAAAGATATTTTCTGAGCCTTCGCTTTGTTTAGCGAGTTCAAGGGCCTCCTCCTTTGAGTGTGCAATGAGTGCGCCGTCAATTTTTAAATCTCTATTTCGACTAAGAATAATATTCGTGCGATTAGGGAGCAGTTTTTCTCCCATAGATTGGAACGTCGCATACCCCATTATCACAGGGTGCCCGGTCGTGATCTCCTTAAATCGAGGTAGGTCGCCCGTAATTCTCCAAAGCAGATCGTTTTCTTTCCCGATAGCCCGCGTCTCCTCGCCGAGCGCCGCTATCGCCGTTATCTCGTGTTTTTTAGACCCTTTTTCCATACGACAACACTATAGCACGCAGGGCAACATGGGCGACCAAACTTTGGGTGCTATAATTTACGCATGCAACAGTATCTAAGTGCGCTAGATACCATAATGAAGGAAGGAGTTGATCGCGAAGGTCGCAACGGGTGGACCCGTTCGATCTTTGCGATACAGATGCGATTCAACCTCGAAGATGGCTTTCCGGCAGTGACCACCAAACGCCTTGCGTTTAAATCGGTACTCTCCGAACTCATCTGGTTTATTGAAGGGTCAAACGATGAGCGACGGCTCGCTGAAATTCTGCATGGCACACGTGACCCCGAGAAGAAAACCATCTGGACAGCGAACGCGGAAGCAGACTACTGGAAGCCGAAAGCAAAATTCGAAGGTGACCTTGGACGTGTCTACGGTGTTCAGTGGCGTGACTGGACGAATTCCGATGGTGAGAAGTTCGACCAACTGGCTGACACTATCGAGCGCATTAAAACCAGTCCTTATGATCGACGACTTATCGTTTCCGCATGGAATCCGGGGGAGCTGCACAAAATGGCATTGCCACCGTGCCATCGTGATTTTCAGTTCTACGTTGCAGACGGAAAGCTCTCACTTCACATGAACCAGCGCAGCTGCGACATGTTCCTTGGCGTTCCGTTCAACATCGCAAGCTACTCAATGCTCTTGGCAATGGTTGCACAGGTAACGGATCTCAAACCTCACGAAGCAGTGTTCACTTTCAATGATGCGCACATCTACCATGACCACTTTGACGCAGTAAAGGAGCAACTTAAGAGAAAGCCGGGTAAGTTGCCGACGCTTTGGCTAAACCCAGAGATAAAGAGTATTGGAGACTTCACCATGAAAGATGTAAAACTCGAAAATTATAACCCACAGAAGACCATTAAAGCCCCAATGGCTGTCTAGGATATATGGCAGAAGCTGCGAAGACCACAGATAGGAAACACGGTGCGCTGCCGTACCAGGCGCTGCGCGAGTACATGCGCGATGGACACATCAAGGACGCTGACTCAAAAAACGTACAGCCCGCTTCAATTGATCTCTCCATTACTGACGAGGTGTACCGACTTCCCGGAGTGGTGCAGCCCTTGGTGCGTGAACCGGTAGAGTCTTTAGTAGAGCGCTTTCGTGGCGTGCTCACTGACGTTGGCGCGCCACTTGAGCGAAATACCGTCTACATTGCGCGACTTCGTGAGACTCTCGACCTGCCGTATGAGGTATTTGGTTTAGTGAATCCAAAATCCACCACGGGGCGGCTCGATGTACACGTGCGTGTCATTGCCGATGGTACGCCGCGCTTCGATACTGTGGAACAAGGGTTCAGCGGAGAGCTATGGATTATGATTGTACCGCGTTCGTTCCCGATTATTCTCAAAGCAGGTACGCCATTTTGTCAGTTACGCCTCTTCACCGGAGAACCCCGTCTCAACGAGAGTATGCTCGAGACAGTATTTGATACCGAGGCATTGTTGTGGCGCGAAACAGGGGATCAGATCCTCTATGAAGATGTTCCCGTCACCGACCACGACGGCTCGATCATTCTCACGCTCGACACGTACAGTGAGCCGGTGGGATGGGTAGCCACAAACGTAAACGTCCCGATAGATCCGACACTTGTTGGAGGCTACAAGGCGCAAAAGTTTTTCCAACCAATGGTGCTCGACAGCGGGTATGTGTATTTGCGGCGCGACCACTTCTACATTCTCTCCACACGTGAGTTTGTACGTGTGCCGCCTACCCTTGCTTGTGAGATGGTGCCAATGGACGAGCGCTCAGGTGAATTCCGTGCGCACTATGCAGGTTTTATCGATCCGGGCTGGGGCTGGGGCAAGAACGGAGAAGAAAAGGGACGCCCGTTGACACTTGAAGTGCGTCCGCACGAGGACATTATCATTGGGCCACGGCAGCCTATCGGAAAGATCGCATTTGAGCACATGATCGAGAAGCCCGAAGTGGTCTACGATGCAGGAAGTTCGAATTATTCAGCACAAGAGGGACCAAAACTTGCGAAGCAATTTAAAATTTTATGACGACCAAGAAAGGAACTTTTATCGTAATAGATGGCGGCGAGGGGTCGGGGACCACCACTGTTGCCAAGGAAATAGTCCAGAAGTTTGGCTGGGGCGCTGTGTACACGCGCGAACCAGGTGGTTCGCCGTATGCTGAGAAGATCCGCGAACTCGTACTTTCGGACGACGCAAAGACATCAGATGTCGAAACACAGTTCGCGCTTTTTTGGGCAGCACGTCGCGACCATATCAAAAAAACGATTGCACCAGCTTTAGCTGAAGGGAAGGTGGTGATTTGTGACAGATTCGATTCGTCAACCTATGCATACCAACTAATTGCACAGGAACAGGTGCAACTTATTGAACTTTTTTGGAAAATTCGTGAGCACTTTCTCGGGGAGTACGTTCCCAATGTGTACGTATTGCTCGATGTTTCTCCCGAGACAGGGATTGCGCGTGCTAAAGGCCGGAATGAAGACCTCAACCACTTCGACAAGCGAAAGATAGACTTCCACAAGAGTGTGAATAAAGGACTAAAAGAGTTCGTTATAACAAAAGCAGAGCACGGATCGGTGGTAGATGCCGAGCAGCCTCTAGAAAAAGTTATCGAAGATACAATGGTCATTGTACAGGAGCGGCTCACACAGTAAGATGCTGCTATGGAGATGAACGAATACCAAAAATTGGCATCGCGTACGGCGCAGTTTGAAACAGACAAATTTAACCCGCTCATTTATACGGTTCTTGGTCTTGCGGGTGAGACAGGTGAAGTTGTGGAGAAAGTGAAGAAAGTGTTGCGCAACGATGACGCTGAGCTTTCAGAGGAAAAGCGGCAGGAACTAAAAAAAGAACTTGGTGATGTGCTCTGGTACCTCTCACAATGTTCTCGCGTACTTAATTTTGAGCTGGAGGAGGTGGCGCAGGCAAACATCGATAAGCTTGCCGACCGAAAAGATCGCGGTGTGATAGCCAGCGAGGGAGACGATCGTTAGTATGGTCCGCGAAACTGTTACAAAGCTTGTGGCTGAAGCGCTACAAAAGATAGGCTTGGAGGGTGAGGTGGAGCTCGAACACCCTTCGGACCTCTCACATGGTGACTTTTCTTGCAATATTGCAATGGTACTGGCAAAGGAAACCGGAAAAAATCCTAGAGAACTTGCCGAAGAGGTTGTCCAAAATATTTCAGAGCACGAAGACATAGAAAAAGTAGAGGTGGCGGGCCCTGGGTTCATCAACTTTCACCTCTCAGAAGATTTTTTCACAGAACAAACGGCGCACGTACTCAGCCAAGAAAAACAATGGGGCAACAGCGATAACCGGAAAGGGGAGACGATTCTTCTAGAGCATAGCTCGCCAAATCTTTTTAAGCCGTTCCACATAGGGCATCTGGTAAACAACTCATTAGGCGAGGCTCTGGTGCGCATAATGCGAACAACGGGTGCTAATGTGATACCCCTCTCTTTTCCCTCGGATGTTTCTCCTGGGATAGCCAAAGCGGTATGGGGGGTACTCGACAAAGGGTGGGAGAAAGAAGTAACAATCGAGAAAATCGGGAAAGCCTACGCACATGGAGTACAGAGGTACGATGAGGACGAGAGAATTAAGGAGAGAATAGATGAGATAAACAAGTCTCTGTACAATCAAGAAAAGGGTACACCGGAATGGGAAGTGTACGAAAAAGGTAGGGGCATTTCGCTTGATTACTTTACGCAGATCACAACCAAGCTGGGCTCTGAGTTTGACGAATTAATTTTTGAGTCGGAGTCCGAGATAGAAGGAAAGAAAATAGTTACAAAAAATACACCGAAAGTTTTTGAAGAATCAGAAGGTGCGATAATTTTCAGGGGGTCAAAACATGGCTTGTTTGACAACGTGTTTATCAACTCCGCAGGTTTTGGCACCTACCTAACGAAGGACATCGGACTTCTGAGCTTGAAGTTTGGCAAGCATAGTTTTAACAAATCCATCACCGTCACTGATATAGAGCAAAAGCACCACTTTGAACTTGTAAAAAAAGTAGCCGAGTTTGTTGAGCCAAAGTGGGCAGAGAAGTCACTCTATATTCAACATGGACGCTTAGGCTTAACAAGTGGAAAGATATCATCTCGCACAGGTAATGTTCCGCTGGCAGAAGAGATACTGGATTCAGTAGAGGAGAGGGCACTTGAGAAAATGGCTGAAAGCGGACGGGAAAAGGGTAAAGAAACGGCAAAACAAGTTGCGATCGCAGCACTCAAATACGCAATTGTGCGCGTTGGCATGGGCAAGAACATAACGTTTGATATAGAGAGCTCGCTTTCATTTGAAGGCGACACTGGCCCGTACTTACAATATACTCACGCACGTGCACGTTCTATCTTGCGCAAAGCCGAGGAGCAGAGGGATGACTCGGTGAATAGGGGCGGATTGGCAGTAACTAATATTGAAAGATTGCTATACAGATTTCCAAACGTATTGGCTCATGCTGCGAAAGAATACGAACCGCACTATGTTGCAAATTACCTCTCGGAACTTGCGAGTACGTTTAACACTTGGTACGCGCATGAACAGGTACTCGACGGAAGCACTGCGCAGGGGTACAAGCTGGCCCTAACACAAGCTGTAGCAACGACACTCAAGAATGGTCTTTGGACGTTGGGGATAGAAGCTCCGGAGAAGATGTAGACAACCTGTGCATAGCACCCAAGAATTGGGGATAATTCTGTTGACAAGTACTATTGACACTTTCTACAATGATGGCATCGCCTACAATGGGAGGAAAGCTCATGATGTGTCGGAAAGAAGTGATTTTCACTCCCGGTCAACTTGTGGGAGCGATACGTGCACACGGCCTCCCAATAACACTGGAGGCAGCAGGATCGGGAGTGGAGACGTGCATCAGCAGTGTCTTCCAAGTTGCTCGAAAGAGCCGACGAATTCTGCAAGTCGCACAGGTCATGGGTAACGGCCTTGTGATAAACGACTGAGATGAGTAGTTCACTCGTCTCCACACCTCACAGCCGCCCGACCTTCGCTCTCGAGCGGCTTCCTTATCGCTCACAACCCGCTCTGGTTATCAAGGATACTCCAGATGGCACACGCCGCGTACGTTCTGTACGGCGACCAGTGCTGCGAAAGCTCCTCGATAACCTCAACGCTCGGCAAGTCGCTATGGCCATAGATCTTTTGGATGCCTTTCTTTAGGCCAAGGTCACCAGGGGAGAATATATCTTCGTGGCCCAGCGCAAACATCAGAAACATATCGGCGCTCCACGGACCAATACCCTTGACGGCAAGAAGTTGTTCGCGAGCTTCATATTCGGCTGCCGTGCGTAGCGGAGCGAGGCGAAGCGAGCGGGAGGCGACACGTTCGCTCAGATCTTGCAGCGAGCGGATTTTTGCGAAAGACAGCCCGCTTTCGCGCATGTGAATGTCTGAGAGTTTAAGAATATGTGCAGCGGTCGGTTTTCTTCGAGGGAAGAGGGAGCGAAACCTCTCCCAGATGGAGCGGGCAGCTTTACCCGAGAGCTGCTGCCCGACAATAGTACGACATAAGCTTCCAAAAAGGTCGCTCTTCACCTCTGGGCCGCCACGCAGGCCACCTTCAAACGAGATAATTGCCCCATAGAGTACGGGGTCGTGCTTCCTAAAATGGTTGAGTACTTTTTGCGGCATGCAGGTACTGTATCACGTTGTGAAATACAGCCAGATTCTGCTAGGATAGCTCCTATGCCCGGTACCACAACTTCGAATGCGAAGTTATTTTTTGGAAGTGTATGATAAAAGAATGTATGAAAGTATTACTAACAACAACCGAATACTTCCCTAGCCCGTACGAGGTGGGTTCGAAGTTGTGGTAACTGGGTATGACTGCTGAGAAAAGCGACACAGCTAAGCGAGAGGAGGAAGTATTAAAGTTCTGGGAAGAGAGCGATATTTTCAATAAGTCCTTAGAGAAAGAGGCGCCCGAAGGCGACTATATTTTCTACGATGGTCCCCCATTTGCTACAGGCACACCACACTATGGGCACCTCGTAGCTAGCGCAATAAAAGACACGGTTCCGCGGTATTGGACTATGCGTGGCTATCGAGTGGAACGGCAGTGGGGATGGGACTGTCACGGCTTGCCGCTTGAGAACATTGTTGAGAAAGATCTAGGCATTTCCGGCCGTGCCGACATTGAAAAACTTGGCGTAAAGAAATTCAACGACACGTGCCGTGAAAAAATTGCAGAAGTGTCCGACGAGTGGGGGAACCTTATTCCGCGCTTTGGGCGTTGGGCCGACATGGACAAGCCATACCGCACCATGGACACAAGCTTCATGGAGAGCGAGTGGTGGGTGTTCAAAACACTCTACGATAAGGGCTTGGTATACGAAGACTACCGCTCAATACACATTTGTCCTCGATGTGAGACAACGTTGAGTCAAAGTGAGGTAACTGAAGGGTACAAGACAATAAAAGACTTGGCAGTGACGGTTGAATTCCCACTTAAAGACGAAGAAGGCACATCGATGCTCGCGTGGACCACAACACCGTGGACATTGCCAGGCAACGTCGCGCTCGCAGTTGGTAATGACATCGACTACGTGACGGTAGAGAGCGGGGGGAAGAAATATATCTTGGCCAAAGAAACACTCGAATCAGTGTTTGGCGATACCAAATATGAAATAGTTGCAGAGGCGAGAGGGAAAGACCTCGTTGGAAAAGAGTACACTCCTCCGTTTAGCTCATATGTAGATGATGAGACGCTCGAGAACCGCCAGAACGCATGGAAAGTATACGCGGCGGACTTTGTAACAACCGACACGGGAACCGGGATTGCACACGAAGCACCGGCGTTTGGAGCAGAAGACATGGATTTAGCACAAGAGGTTGGCTTGCCGCTGATTCAGCATGTGGGCATGGATGGTGTCATCAAGCCCGAAGTTAAAGAGCTCGCTGGACGCTCGGTTAAGCCAATTGACGACCATCAATCGACCGATGTTGAAGTCATCAAATACCTAGCAGGGAAGGAGATTTTGTTTACTAAGGAGAAATACGAGCACTCGTACCCACACTGTTGGCGCTGCGACACGCCACTCATTAACTACGCAACCAGCTCGTGGTTTGTGGCCGTGGAGAAAATGAAAGACGATCTTCTCAAGTATGCAGAAGATATCTATTGGTCGCCGACACATATAAAGAAAGGACGATGGGGGAACTGGCTCGAGGGTGCGCGCGATTGGTCAATTTCGCGACAGCGCTACTGGGCAAACACTATTCCTGTGTGGCGATGTGAGAAATGTAGCAGCGAACAAGTATTCGGAAGCATAGCTGACCTAAAGGCAGCAAGTGGTGTTGAGGTGAGTGATTTGCATAAAGATGTTGTCGACGAAGTGGTGTATGCATGTGCATGTGGAGGAGAGATGCGTCGTGTACCGGACGTGCTCGACACGTGGTTTAACTCAGGCTCGGTACCGTTCGCATCGTACCACTACCCGTTTGAAAACGAAGACAAGGTAAACCAGCGAGTTCCTGCAGACTTTATCGCCGAAGGAGCAGACCAAACACGTGCGTGGTTCTACTACCAACACGTACTTGTTGGCGGGGCGTTTGGAAAACCAGCTTTCAAGAATGTAATCGTTAACGGAATGGTAATGGCAGAAGACGGCAAGAAGATGAGCAAGAAGCTCAAAAACTACCCAGACCCGACGGATGTCATAAACAAACATGGGGCAGACGCGATGCGGCTCTACATGCTCAGCTCACCAGTCGTGCGCACCGAAGACCTTAGCTTTAGCGAAAAAGAAGTTGGCGAGCTCTCTCGAAAGGTAATGGGCCGTCTTGTGAATGTGTATTCGTTCTACGAGTTGTATAAAGACTCGCTTGAACACCAAGTGAGTGACAGCAGCGAGAACGTGCTCGACAGATGGGTTATTGCGCGAATGTACCAAGTGCAGGGAGAGGTGACCAAGGCGATGGATGCATACGAATTAGACCGCGCAACACGGCCTCTTATCGAGTTTGTTGATGACCTCTCAACGTGGTATGTACGTCGCTCGCGCGAGCGTTTCAAGGGGGACGAGGAAGAAGATAAAAAGGCAGCGTTGCAGACCTTGAAATGGGTGCTTCGTAAGTACGCAAAAGCAACAGCGCCGTTTACACCGTTTATTTCTGATTGGCTCTGGCCGAACGTTAAGAGAGATGTTGAACCTGAGAGTGTGCACCTAGACAAGTGGTGTACCGTGCAAGATGCTGATACTAAGATACTGGAAGACATGAGCCGAACACGTGAAGTTGTTACCGCAGCTCTGGAGAAAAGAGCACAAGCAAACATCAAGGTGCGCCAACCACTAGCGTCGCTTACTACGAGTGCAGTCCTTGCAGAGGAGTTCGCACAGAT
Organism: Patescibacteria group bacterium UBA2105; assembly: GCA_002331495.1. Lineage (GTDB taxonomy): Bacteria > Patescibacteriota > Minisyncoccia > Phycocordibacterales > UBA2100 > UBA2100. Next base: position 22,235 of record DCYR01000006.1, read on the forward strand.
TGTTAAAGACGAAGTAAATGTGAAAGAAGTGATGACTGACGAATCGGCGGATGAACTGGCGCAACTCGATACAGAGATCACTCCTGAGCTCAAGGAAGAGGGAGAATTGCGAGAATTAGTGCGCACCATTCAAGACGCGCGCAAGGAAGCAGGCCTAGCTCCAGGAGAGGCTGCAAAAGGAACCATCTCTGGAATTTCTGAGACCCTGGCTCTTGCAGAGAAATTTAAAGACGAAATCCAAAAACAAACACAGGTGGAAATTGCGGCAGGAGGTGAACAAGAAGCGACAGCGGTCTCGATCACAAAGTAACCCATGGCTCACGTAGTGCACACAACACACGCACTGGTACTAGGCAGTGCTGACGTTCAAGACGCAGACAGACTTTTTTGGCTCTTAACGGAAGATCTCGGGCTTTTATTTGCTAGTGCCAAGAGCGTGCGCGAGGAAACTTCTAAATTGCGATATGCGCTGCAAGATCTTTCTCAGCCACGCGTGTCTCTTGTGCGAGGTAGAGGACTATGGCGCCTCACAGGGGCTGAAGAAAATGGCGCGGAGAAACTAAACCTCGATGCTTCAAAAGTTTTTGGGCGCATCGCTGCACTAATACGCAGAGTAATGCCAACAGACGAAGATAACCCAGAGGTCTTTGCTGTAGTAATCAATGCGCGGAAGGCGCTTGCGCAGACAGAAGCAAACATACAGACAATCGAGCGCACCACAGTGGCCCGGGTACTGTACCAACTGGGGTACCTATCGTGTACTCGAGAATATCGTGGCATCGTTGATTCGCTCGATTACAGCGAAGAAGTGCTAGAGGGAGGAGATGCATTGGGGCAAAAACTCATCCACGATATAAACGCAGGACTCGCAGAGAGCCAATTATAAGGGTGGTATACCCCCACACCTGTTTTTCTATGTGCACAAAGTGCACGACTTTGCCGTTTTAGAAAAACAGGTGTGGGGGTATACTTTTTACATGGATGTAGATGGAGTAAGGCCTCCTCAGTCTGGTGACGAACCTAAAAAACCGGAATTTGAGGATCCAGGGCGTATCGGTCGCCTTAAAGAGCAAATGTACTCGCGGGCAACACAGCCGGCGAATCGGCCACGACGTCCTCTCTCGAGTTTTAGTAGCAAAACGCCAGACGACTGGGGAGAGACACCGATACCGCCGAGAAAAGAGTCGCTATTGCCACGGTCATATTCACTACCAAGCATACTCTTGATTATCGCAGCTCTTATTTTTGTAGTTGCAGGCGGTATGGCAATTTCGTTTTTGCTTACAGGTTCAAATATTGTAGCTTCGGACAAAATAGACATTGCCATAAATGGACCACGTACCATTGATGGGGGACAAGTACTCGAGTTGCAGGTAGCCATCCGCAACAATAACAATGCAACACTTGAGCTAGCGGATTTGGTAGTAACGTACCCGGAGGGGACACGTATGCCGACCGACGTTGCTTCAGTCATGGAGACACAACGTATTCCCTTGGGTTCGATAGAACCGGGAGGAACAAGGACGGGAACCATACGGGCAGTACTGTTTGGACGCGATGGAGAACGACAAGACATACAGGTAGCACTTGAATATCGTTTGAGTGGCTCAAGTGCACTCTTTGTTGCTGAAGCCACTCATACAGTTCTTGTAGCCTCCGGAACACTTAAGATAGCACTTACAACAAACAAACAGGCTGTTGCAGGCCAGAGTATGGATATGACGGTTACTGTTACATCTCAAGCGAAGACTGTTGTTAGCGATGCCGTATTACGAGCTTCGTTTCCATTCGGATTTACGGTGACGAGCACATCTCCGGAGACTGAAACTGACGGCTTTTGGACTCTGGGCGACATTGAGCCGGGAGAGACACGAACTATTCGTATTTTAGGCCAGCTTGACGGGCAGACGGGAGATTCTCGTGTATTTAGATTTGTAGCAGGTACTCGCGATACGACCGCTACTACACTCGTTGATGTCGTGTTGGCTGAATTTGAACGCAAGGTCGAAGTGACACGACCATTCCTGGGCATGTCACTTCTCTATGGAAATGAGTATTCGGCAGAAGAATTTGTGGCACGTACAGGAGAGGCAGTCCCGATTGTGTTACGCTGGAAAAATAATCTCGATGTCGCACTCACTGATGTCGTAGTTGCCGCGACACTCAGTGGTTCGGGGTTTGACCCGTTCGGTATTGATGTAGACAAGGGCTTCTACCGATCGATCGACTCGGTTGCACTGTGGGACAAGACTACAACCAATGGCGAATTAGAACTGGTTCCTGCAGGAGCAGAAGGAACATTGTTTCTTCGTCTAATACCTCGTATAGCTGACGACCTGTTATCGGTGCAGGATCCAACAGTTAAGATTGAACTGCATGCGGCAGGGCAGCGACTTTCTGAGGGCAGTGTACCAGAAACTATTCAGGCAACCGTGAGCGAAGAGTTTAAGATAGCAACTAACCCCTCTTTAGCCGGTCGTGCGTTATATTTCGAAAATCCACTGGGGAGTGTCGGGCCACTGCCGCCTAAGGTTGAGAACGAGACTACATACGGCATTATTTGGGAAGTCTCAAACACGACCAATCTCGTTCGTGATGCAAAAGTAACAGCGACACTGCCGCCGTATGTGCGGTGGCTCGGCACCGTAAGTCCTTCCGTCGAGTACGTCACTTTTAATGAAAATGACGGGACGGTCACATGGAACATTGGTAAGTTGCTTTCCGACACTGGAGTCAACGGTAGTTCACCGCGACGCGTAGTATTCTCCATAGGCTTAGTTCCAAGTACAAGCCAAGTCGGGAAGAGTCCACCTCTCATTCAAAACCAGCGACTCACGGGGTTGGACAACTTTGTTAACGAACCGGTTGAGGTTCAGGTCGGTGACCTCACAACACAATTAACCGAAACAGATTTTGCTGATATCTATGGCGTAATAGTCCCGTAGTCTTATGAAGTTTTGAAATCTGCGTACTATATTATTTGTTGTGCCCGAAAATTAACACCCGCCGTATAATACGCCTCGCGTTACTTACGATTCCCAAACTCTATTTCTTAAACATTTAAGAAGGCTGGTTTTCAAACAAAAAGCGTTTATAGTAAGCAGCATGTCTGACGACAATACAATGGAGAAAATTGTGAGTCTTGCAAAGCGTCGGGGGTTCATTTTTCAAGGATCCGAGATTTATGGCGGCCTCGCTGGAACGTGGGACTATGGGCCGCTTGGAGTCGCGCTAAAAAACAATATAAAAGAACTCTGGTGGGACATGTTTGTTGACCGTCGGGACGATATGTATGGCCTCGATACCGCTATTTTGATGAACGAGAAGGCGTGGGAAGCAAGCGGCCACACAGGGGCCGGTTTTACCGATCCGCTTGTGGAATGCGAGAAGTGCAAGAAGCGTTTTCGCGAAGACCACCTTAAGGACACAGCGAAATGCCCTGAGTGCGGAGGGGTTCTGGGTAACAAAAAGGATTTTAACCTGATGTTTGAGACACGAGTGGGGGCGCAGGGAGATATGAAGAGCTTTCTTCGCCCGGAAACTGCGCAGGGGATTTTTGTGAATTTCAAAAATGTCGTCGACACTATGCGACCAAAACTACCGTTTGGTATTGCGCAAATAGGGAAAGCGTTTCGCAACGAAATAGCTCCACGTGACTTCATTTTTCGTACACGCGAGTTTGAACAAATGGAGATCGAATACTTTATAGATGGGCAGTATTGGGAGCAGGAGTTTGATAAATGGCGCGAGGCAGTGTGGGCATGGCTCAAGGCTCTCGGTCTCTCTGAGGAGAACATTAAGGAGTACGACGTTCCCGCAGACGAGCTGGCACACTACTCAAAAAGGACTATAGACTTCGAGTACAACTACCCCGGGAAAGGGCACGATGAGCTACTGGGGCTTGCGTACCGTACCGACCACGATCTCAAGAGCCACATGGAGGCAAGTGGCGAGAAACTCGTATACACACCAGCCGAAGGAGAGCCGTTTACTCCACACGTTATTGAGCCTTCCTTTGGAGTCGACCGCACGGTGATGGCTGTACTCTCTGAAGCGTATACCGAGGACAAGATGGACGGTGAGACGCGGGTGTTCCTTAAGCTCAAGCCAGAGCTCGCTCCGGTAAAGGTTGCGGTATTTCCGCTATTGAAGAACCGACCTGAGCTTTTAGAAAAAGCATGGGACATATACACAGAGCTTAAAAAGACCATTCCACAGATACTATTTGACGACAACGGAAACGTCGGAAAGCGATATCGACGACAGGATGAAATCGGTACGCCGTGGTGTGTCACTGTCGACTTTGATACCCTTGAAGACAATACTGTTACGGTTCGCGATCGTGATACAGGAGAGCAGAAACGGGTTGCTCTCATAGACCTGGTTACTGTTATTAGAGTGTAGCCGTTCGGGCTATATATTGCGGGCTAAGTAAGCTATACTGGCTCCATGAAGGAAGTGACATTTGCCATAACTACAGGCACCATTATCCGTGCCATCTTGTTTGTAGGTCTTGCTGCACTTGTGTGGTACTTACGTGAGCTAGCGCTCATCGTGCTCACTTCGATAGTTATAGCGTCTGCAATTGAACCTGCTGCAAAGGGTCTTATTCGATATAAAATACCGCGTGTACTTGCGGTTGTGGTGGTGTATTTACTATTCTTTGCGATGGTCTTTAGTATCGTATTCTTTCTACTTCCACCAGTTCTTGACGAAACTTCACTTCTTCTTGCCACGCTCCCTACATACCTTGAAACAATCGGAGCAACAGACGCTCTTACACAAGATGCTATCTTGGAAACTCGATCACTGATCAACGGAGTTTCTTTCGGGGACACGACACAAAACCTCGATACGTTCCTCTCGACACTCTCCGGGAACTTCCTGGCAGCTATGAGTATGATCTTTGGAGGCGCTTTGAGCTTTGTTTTTATCGTAGTATTTTCGTTCTACTTTGCGGTTAACGAGCGAGGAATCGAGGAATTCCTTCGTGTGGTTACGCCACTCAAACATGAAAATTACGTGCTTGACCTCTGGCGTCGCGCGCAACTTAAGATAGGGCTATGGATGCAGGGCCAATTTCTGCTAGCGATTCTCATTGGAGTTCTTACGTATCTAGGGCTTTCAATCCTTGGTATTCAGTATGCTCTGGTACTCGCGGTTATCGCGGGAATCATGGAACTTATTCCGGTGTTCGGACCCATCTTGGCAGCGGTTCCGGCGGTTGCGATTGCATTTGCAAACGGCGGCTTAGCTATTGCGCTTGTGGTGGTTGCGCTCTACCTCATCATTCAGCAGTTTGAGAATCATCTCATCTACCCACTCGTAGTTACTAAGGTTGTTGGTGTTCCGCCGATATTGGTAATTCTTGCACTTTTGATCGGGGCAAAAGTAGCGGGTATTTTGGGGATATTACTCTCGGTTCCCGTAGCTGCTGCTCTACAGGAGCTCTTTAGTGACATGGAACGCGCACGACATCTGCCGGAAGAACAAAATGCATAAAGCTCGATATATTACTACAACACTGCCGTACGTAAACTCCGATCCACATATCGGGTTTGCTCTTGAGATAGTGCAAGCGGATGCACTTGCGCGATATTGGCGACTTACGGGGCACGATGTGTTTTTCTCCACGGGTACCGACGAGCATGGGCAAAAAATCCTACAAAAAGCTCAAGAAGAGGGACGGGATGTACAAGAGTATGTCGATCACTACGCGGGAGAGTTTCAAAAGCTCAAAGATACACTCGGTCTGTCATACGATGCATTTATTCGAACTACCGACGAAGATCACAAAGCTGCGGCACAAGAACTCTGGAAGCGCTGTGAGCAGTCGGGAGATATCTATAAAAAGAAGTACAAAGGTCTCTACTGTGTCGGATGCGAACTTTTCTTGAAAGACAGCGATTTAGCGGATGGAAAGTGTCCCAACCACCCAACGCAGGAGCCTCAAGAGATTGAAGAGGAAAACTATTTCTTCAAACTTACGAATTACAAAGGCCGTCTCCTTGAATATTTGAGTAACGCAGATTCGGTGATTCCAGACTGGCGCCGCGAGGAAGCCATTACGTTAGTAAACAACCTCGAAGACCTCAGTATTTCGCGCGATAAGGAGCGCTTATCTTGGGGGGTACCAGTGCCTGGCGATGACTCGCAGGTGATGTATGTATGGTTTGATGCATTAACGAACTATATCTCTACCACTGGCTGGCCTGAAGACAAAGAAGGAAACTTCAAGAAGTTTTGGGATGAAGGCTACTCGGTACAAACAGCGGGAAAAGACCAGGTGCGCTTCCAGTCGGTTATTTGGCAGGCGATGCTTATGTCTGGTGGTGTGCCAACGACCGATTCAATTTTCTACCATGGATTCATCACCAGTGATGGGCAGAAGATGAGTAAAAGCATAGGGAATGTTATTAGTCCATTTGATGTAGTTGAAAAATACGGTCTTGATGCAACTCGATACATGCTTTTGCGACATGTACATCCGGTAGACGATTCAGACATTACTTGGGAGAGGCTTGATGAATGGTATGAGGCTCACCTGGTAAACGGATATGGGAACTTGGTGTCGCGCATCATGAAGCTCGCAGAAACACACCTAGATACACCTATAGAACAACCAGAAGCTGTAGGATTTCCGAAAGAGTATACAGAAGCTATTGATAAGTTCGATTTCAACGCAGCCCTCGACTACGTGTGGAGGCGAATTGGTGACTTGGACGAGAAGATAACAACAACCGAGCCGTTCAAACTTGTAAAAGAGAACGAAGGGGAAGGGAAGAAACTCATTGCAGAGCTAGCAGAGGAACTCTACCTCATCACGCGTATGCTGAATCCATTTATGTCCGAGACAAACACGCTTGTTAAGAAAACCATTTTAGAAAACAAAAAACCCGAGAATCTATTTCCGCGACTGTAATGAAGTATATCGACACACATTCGCATCTCTACGAGCGGAAGTTCAAGGAGGATTTAGCAGATGTTTTGCAGCGAATGGAAGACAAGGATGTCTCGGCTATCGTTATTGGAGTATCGCTTGAAACGAGCAAGCAGGCGGTCGAGCTTGCCAGGAATAACAAACGAGTAGTGGGCGCCACGATCGGCGTACACCCTACGGATACGAACGAGAAGTTTGAGGCAGTAGATTATGCACCGCTATTAGGTGAGCAAGTAGTAGGGGTTGGTGAATGTGGTTTTGATTATTACAGAAGTCCCAAAGAAGATGTATACGTGCACCAACGCGAGGTATTTGAAGCACAGGTGGTATTTGCATCCGAGAATGATCTACCCCTCATGCTTCATGTGCGGCCCTCGAAGGGTAGCGTAGATGCCCACGAAGATGCACTTGAGGTACTGAAAATTTACCAAAAAGAATACGGCAACACCGTGCGCGGCAACGTGCACTTCTACACATCCACAAAAGAGATTGCACGCGAATACGTGTCACTAGGGTTCACTATTGCGTTCCCAGGGGTTATTACCTTTGCGCCAGATTTGCACGACGTCGTGCGCGATGTGCCACTTGATATGATGCTTGCAGAGACTGACGCGCCTTATGCGGCTCCTGTGCCACATAGAGGCAAGCGCAACGAGCCTATCTTTGTTATAGACACTATTAAGGCGATCGCGGATATTCGAGGAGAGGATTTTGAGCAGGTGGCAGAGCAGCTCACCAAGAACGCAAAAACCGTGTTTTTAAGCGATAAAAGTGCTTGATTCACTACGGGCGCTGTGCTATCCTCACCAACCATGACAGAAGATTCAAAGGAAATGCAGGTATACGAACTCGGCTATCACATCTTGCCGACAGTGGTTGCTGACGACCTAGAGGGCGAAGTAGGGAAACTTCGTAGCGCTATTGAAAAGCGCGGGGGCTCGTTTATTGCAGAGGGAACTCCAGAAATCGTGAGCCTTGCGTATCCAATGTTCGTAAACTACGGAGGTAAGCAGACCAAGTACGAGCGAGCGCATTTTGGATGGATGAAGTTCGAGATGGATAGAGAGCAAGCAGTGGCACTTCGTGAAGAGGACCTATCAAGAAATTCGCTTCTACTTCGTTATACGCTTTTCAAAACTACACGTGAGGAAACACGAGCACAGCTTCAAACAGAGCAGAGCACCATTTTGCGAGAAGTGAAGACAACAGGGATACTTGAGAAGAAACACGAGGCAGAAGAGGGGGGAGAGGTTTCAGAAGAAGCTCTCGAGAAAACAATTGATGAGCTCGTGGGAGAAGAGAAATAAGCACGTTCATACCAAATGCGCCTCCTGGCGCATTTTTTGGTACAATACACGGAACTAACTAGAGAGGATATATGTATATAAACAAAGCAATGGTATATGGAAACCTAACGCGCGATCCGGAACTACGCAGCCTGCCTAGCGGCGTACAAGTAGGCACGTTTAGTATCGCAACAAATCGGGTATATAAGGACAAGGATGGCAACAAGCAAGAACAGGCCGATTATCATAATATTGTTGTGTTTGGGCGACAGGCAGAGCTCGTAGCGCAGTACCTAAATAAAGGAAGTGCGGCATTTGTAGAGGGACGTATGCAGACACGCAGTTGGGAGCAGGACGGAGTGAAGAAATATCGAACCGAGATAGTGGCCGACCGTGTCCAATTTGGACCACGTAGTGGGGGGGCAGGGTCGGCACCAGAAACCGCTCGGGGTGATGAATCAGCAGAACCCACACCTTCTGCAGGTGGTGGTATTGAATATCCTGAAGAAGACATCGACCCGGACGACATTCCATTTTAGGCCCAAAAGGCTTGAATCCTTACGCTAAACATGTATTATGCACCGGCCTATGACCGCAGATTATTTTTCACAACACGGAATCAAGTATGTCGACTACAAAGACGTCGATGTTTTGAAGCGGTTCCTCAATCCACACGGGCGCATTAAACCGCGCACGCAAACAGGGCTAACCGCTAAACACCAACGTGATGTTACCCGAGCTATCAAGCGAGCTCGCGAAATGGGACTCCTCGCCTACATAATGAAGTAGAAGGAGGAGTGGGAGAGCACCAGCAAAAGAGAAGGAGGGTGACCATGGATAGTATCGGCATGGCAGTTCCGTCTGCCCTGATCGTTTTCTTGCTCATTTACGGAGTGAGGTCGTTATGGGTAGGTTGGCAATGGGGGAGAGTTGACGAGATCACACAAGGAGTCATGATCTGTTTCTTTACTGCCGTATCAGCAACGTCGTATTTTGCCATCTACAATGGTAGTGGTCCATGACGAGGCCTTACGGCCGTAAAAACCTTTCACTTGCCCCGCGCAGTCCAACACGACAGCAGCGGGGCTTTTTTATACACGCCCGATATATTTTCCAGATTCGGTATTTATACGTATTATATCGCCGACTGAAATAAAAAGAGGGGTAGTAACGGTTGCTCCTGTTTCGAGAGTCACCACCTTATTTCCACCAGCCGATGTGTTACCCCGAATATTCGGTGGGGCTTCAACAACCCTGAGGTCGACTTTTATGGGAATGAGAATATCGATAATATCGTCTTCAAATACCCGGGCTTCAACGACATCTTTTTCACGTATGTACAACAACTTATCTCCTATGACTTCGCGCGGAAGCGTGAAGCGGATGCTGGGGTTTTGAGGATCGGCAAACACTACGTCGTCTTGATTTGCATATATGAACTGGATCTCTTTGATGCCGATGTCTGCTTCGATGATTTTATCGGCTTGGCTAAATGTCCGCTCAATCGTAGCGGCACTACGCAGGCTTCTCATCTTGGCAGTGTTGTGGGGTTTCTGGCGTTGCTTTTTTATTACGCCAGTTGTTGCGACTACCTCAAAAGGGTCGCCGTCGAGCACGATAAGCACTCCCGGCTTTATTTCTGCGTAGCTGAGCATATTTATACAACCTCTTTGAGCTTTTCTTTAATACCTTTCAAGACAGCGGTGGCTATCTTCTTGTTCTCGTAAAGGTGCGTACGCGCGGCATCGTATCCGCGTCCTAGCGCAATGTCTTCGAATTTATAGGAAGCTCCGGCTTTGTCAATTACGCCGAGTTTTTCGCCAAGCGCTAAGAGCTCCCCCTCGCGGGATATACCCTCATTATAGAGCAGGTCGAACTCGGCTGTTCTAAACGGTGCGGCAACTTTGTTTTTCACCACTTTTACGCGGTGACGGCCACCCATAATTTCTGTACCTTTTTTAATTTGCGCGATGCGGCGGATGTCCATACGGACCGAGGAATAAAACTTAAGCGCCTTGCCGCCTGTCGTCGTTTCTGGATTGCCAAATACCATGCCTATCTTCATGCGGGTTTGATTAATGAAGATGATCACCGTTCTGCTTTTGGCGGCTATAGCTGTGAGTTTACGCATGGCTTGACTCATGAGACGCGCCTGTTTGCCCATTTGGTGCGAACCCATGTCACCCTCAATCTCGTCCTTTGGTGTTAGAGCTGCTACTGAGTCGATAACGATAATGTCTAGATTGCCCGAACGGACGAGGCTCTCAACAATCTCGAGTGCTTGTTCCCCCGTGTCTGGTTGTGAAATAAGGAGGTCCTGTGTCTTTACGCCTATTTTTTTTGCGTATACGGGGTCGAGTGCGTGCTCGGCGTCAATAAATGCACATACTCCGTCCTTCTTTTGCGCCTCTGCTATTGCGTGCAAAGAGAGGGTGGTTTTACCAGAAGACTCCGGCCCGTATATTTCGATAATTCGTCCGCGAGGAAGGCCGCCAATACCGAGTGCCCAGTCAACGCCGACTGAGCCAGTGGGTATCACGTCTACGTCAACGTGTGCATGGTCGCCCAACATCATAATAGACTCGTCGCCAAATTTGCTTTTTATGCTTGCGATAGCAGCATCGACTTTTTCCTTATTCTTCTTACCCTCCTTTGGTTGTGTTGCAGCCTCAGCCTTCTTCGAGATCTGTTTCTTGGTAGTCTTCTTCTTTGCTGTTGTCATAGGTGCTAGTTATTCTCTAATGGCTCTTCTATAGTATCAACTTTCTCCCGCGCTCGCTTGAAAGTGTCCGGGGGTTGATATACAACTTCGAGCACCTTACGTTCCTCTCTTCCGAATTTATCGCGAGCTTGAAAAATAAAACGGTTAACCCCTTCTGCCAATAACAACTTCTCGACAAAAACCCCTGAGTCGTCAATGAAGACAGGGCGTCCGCTCAGGGTTATTTCCACTACATTCTTGGCAGTGCCTGAAATTTCAATGAGTTCTTCTTGCACGGTGACTGCCTCATCCGCATTTAAGATTATTTGAGGGCCATAGAGCATGTTTTGGGCCTCAAAGTAAGCGTATACCAACACTATTGCAACAAATAGGGCAAAGAAATACTTAGTGGTCTTTGAGCGGTGATAGGGCATGGCTTAGGCGTTTTCTTCTTCGTACTCAGAGTCGTACTCGTCTTTGTTTTCTTTGAGCTCCTCTGGGCTGGAATCAGCATCTCGAATAACTTCACGTGGTTTAGAGCCATCTGCCGGACCCACGACACCACGTTCTTCAAGCATATCCATAAGACGTGCCGCTCGGGCGTACCCAACGCGAAGTTTGCGTTGCAGAAATGAAGTAGATCCCTTACCGGCTTCAGTAATGACACGTCGAGCTTCATCGTACAGGTCGTCCCCATCGTCGTCACCTCCGCCGACACTTGCCGCAAAAATGCTGTTGTCGTGCTGTACTTCGGAGAGGTCTATTTCATCTGGCAGTTCGTCGTCGTGTGCATCTACCAGGTATTTCACCACTTTCTTTACCTCTTCTTCGGAGATATACGGAGCTTGGATGCGGCGCGGCTTGCTCATCTCACCCGACAGGTACAGCATGTCACCGGCTCCGAGTAATTTCTCAGCTCCTCCCATATCGAGAATGGTACGAGAGTCAATCTGCGACGATACCTGCAGAGCAATGCGCGAAGGAATATTTGCCTTAATGAGGCCGGTAATAACTTGTACGCTGGGTCGTTGTGTTGATAGAACAAGGTGAATACCGACTGCACGGCTCATCTGGGCTAAGCGTACAATCGCCGCTTCAAGTTCACGCGGGTAGGCCGTCATAAGGTCGGCCATTTCATCTATGACAGCTACGATATACGGCATGGGTTCGGGCATGTCAGCATCTTCATCAGCGCCGTTTCTTTTCTTTGCAGGTTCATATACATTTGCATGGTACGAGGCTATATCGCGTACTTTCTCAGCCTCAAGTACGTCGTAGCGCCTGTCCATTTCTTTTGCGAGCCATTTGAGTGCCAAAATCGCCTTCTTGGGCTCAGTGATAACCGGCGTAAGCAAGTGGGGAATATCGTTATAGAGGGTAAGTTCAACGCGTTTCGGGTCAACCATGACAAAACGAAGTTCTCGTGGCCCTCGACGGTACAACAAAGAAACTATCATGTCGTGCACCGTCACCGATTTTCCGGCGCCGGTAGCTCCTGCTATAAGCAGATGAGGCATTTTCGAAATATTGGCGTAATGTGGCTTTCCGGCGATGTCGCGCCCCAAGGCGACAAGAAGCGGTTTATCTGAATTTTGGAAATCTCTATCGCCGAAGATCGAGGCAAGTCCGAGCATCGACTTTGTGTTATTAGGAACTTCAACTCCCACGAGTGATTTGCCTGGGATTGGAGCCTCGATTCGAATAGGCGTAGCAGCCAGAGCAAGTTCCAAGTTGCTCTGAAGACTGACTATTTTTGCAAGCCGCACGCCCTCGGCTGGTTTCATTGCATAGCGAGTAACAGTAGGACCGATAGAAACTTCATCCATCTCAACATCAATACCAAAGTTCTGCAGCGTGCGCTTAATGGTGTTTGCGCTTGCTTTTACGTCACCAACCGATGGCTTCCCCTTGTCTTTTTGCAAAAGCGAAAGGGGGGGAGGTGTGTATGCGCTGGAACCACTCGTCGCAAAATTGAACATAGAACGACTCGACTCGGAGTCACCAAAATTGAAAATACCGGGTGACTTGGTTGAGGGTCCTTCCTCGTTCTCAGACACTTCTTCGTCGTTTGATTCGGCTTCAGCTCGAGTGGTCTCAAGCTCGATTGCTGCTTCCTCATTCTCCTCAAGAATGTGCACTTCGTCTGGTTCTTCCTCGTCGCGACCCATCCATCGAGCAATGGTCGGGAATGCTCGATGTGGTTGCGCATCGAAGGTAATTAAGAGGGACACGATGATAAGAGCAAGCAGGGCTACGACTGTCGCCACAGTGTCAACTGCATATACAAGAGGACTTGAAATTAATTGCCCAACGAGTCCGCCACGGTTAGGGAAAAGTGTTTCAATGAATCCGAGGCCCGCAAGAAAAAAAATTAATGCACCAGCAATTTTAAGTACACCAATTTTTTCGTGCTCGATTGATCGAAAAAGCACAAAGGCCACGAGAACAAACAAAACGGGAACAAGTACATATCCGATACCAAAAAGTGCCGAAAGCCAAATATAGAGAATAGCTCCAACCTTGCCGGCGAAACCAAACCAAGCAAGCAGAAAGAACACAGCTGTTGCGATCGCAAGAACCGCCCATACACCACGTAGTGTTTCAGATTGAATAGGTGGCAAGGAAGCCGACTCTACTTCTTCCCGAGGCTGCTCCGCTCTACGCTTGCGTCCGCGTTTATCGCCTCCCTTTTGCTTCGACTTCTTCTTGGTAACTGTACTCCTTCGTGCTGCCATTATTGTTGTAAATTACCACACAATCATACCACGGACTGGTCTTCTGTAAGACTCAATGCCAGTTACAAAACAATACGGTGAAGTGAGAAAGAGGGTCAGCCGAATCCCGTACCATCTCATGTTTTGGCGCTTGACTTTAACGGACATAAAACTATTATGGACATAACGTAAAAGACATCTTTACGGACACGTTGTAAAGGACAAGTGAGTGCACAAAATGTCCTTTATATAAAAGACAATCGCATGACTATAAAGGACAAGAATTGGAATAATAAGCCCATAAACTATGAAGGCATATCACCAGACGCTAACTTGTCCGTGAGTCCTTTCGGACAAAATAGGGTCGCTGAAATCGCATACAGAAAAGCTGAGCGCCTCGTGCTTGCCACGCACCTGGTGACTAACTTTGTCCCTGAGAGCGAAAGTGTCCGTGAGAATATCCGAGAGCATGCACGAACACTTCTCCCTTGGGTTATGGATTTACGCACGGGCGTGCGGGGTGCCAACTCAGGGCAGATAGACGCCATAGCCTCACAGGTACGTTTAATACTTTCTCTACTAGATGTGCTACATGTTTCTGGTCAAATATCGAACATGAACCTCGAAGTACTTAAATGTGCTTATGCCGATTTTGCCCGGTTTCTTACAAAGTCCGAGAATGGAGTTTCCGCTGAAAACCTGGTACTCGAAGAGAGGTATTTCGTGTCTCCTCCTGTGACAGATAAAGGACACGCCTCCAATAAAGGACACATTGAAGTCGTAAAGGACAAGATTATAACGGACACTAAAAAGGACAGTAACTTTTTAAAGGACATTAAAGCTCCTAAAGATAAGCGTCCTCAGTCACTTCGCGCGAAACGTCGTGCTACGAGCCGTCGCATGGCGATACTCGATGTGGTCACAAAGCGTAGCCCTGTACATATAAAGGACATAGCCACGGAGGTCACTGAGTGCAGCGAGAAGACGATACAGCGAGAGCTTGCTTCCTTGATTAGGGATGGGGTGGTGAAAAAGGAGGGATCAAAGCGATGGACACTATACTCGTTGGTCATCTGACTTGGCCATCTGATGTATCGAGAGTGCTCACGGCGACCATTAAAGCAATGTGGTCGGTCAACGCAGTAAACCAACGTTTTTGTTGACTTTGTGCCGCAAAATGGCTATTCTTCCTTTACGTTAAAGCCAAGAACAAACACCCGATCGTGCCGAAATGAGGTGCTTTTGGGTGGGCCGCCACTGCGGTTGCTTTGACGTACGGGCATCACAAAAGATGAGCCTAAATTTTTGTTCGCTATCCACATTACATTTTGTATTTCGTTGCCCACTTGGCACAGCGATATATAATGGTGGATGAGCTTGTGCCGTTTTGTATACGGCTCGAGTAGTGTTCATTGACAACCTAATATTTGGAAAGTTGTCTACGTAAACCGTAAGCATAGACGGGGCCACTCGTCTGAGTTTACTGGATACATACTGAAACAGAAGCACAGTTCTACCACGTCCGAACGACAGCACATCAGTCCTACATTCGTTAGCTAACTTGCACACATCACCGAGTCGAAATCATGGTGATGGCAAGATGGCGTTTATAAAGTTCGTCGGGGGAGATATTTTAGTGACACATTACACATCTATTAGTAGTAATCGTTGCTCATAATATTATCAACCTGACATTTCGCCCGAAACCTAATATTTGGTAGCGGGTAACCAAAGCGTGGAGTTCGTTTGGTCGAACAGGCGAATTGCACGGCTATGAGAGTCTCCGGGCATCGATATAGATACCGGGGAGGTCCCCGGTAGTAGCCGAGGACTCACGTAGTTACTAAGGTCTATAAGCTGTAACGTCTTATAGACGTTACAATTAATTAAACAATTATGAGTATTGCATTAACAACACACAAAGCTGCGGCAGCAGCAGTTGGTGTTGCGATGGTCTTCTCATTTGCTTTTGTCACACCGGCACAAGCACAAACTGTAGAAGAACTCACAGCACAAATTAACTCGCTGCTCGCAACTATTGCATCATTGCAGGCACAGCTTGCAGGGATGACAGGTGGTGCAACAACTGGAGGTACATACAACTTCACTCTTAACCACAAAATGGGAGATCAGGGTGGAGAAGTTATGGACATTCAGAAGTTCCTCAACGCAAATGGATTCCCAGTTGCGTCATCAGGAGCAGGTTCACCTGGAAATGAGACTTCATACTTCGGCAGCCGAACCAAGGCAGCTGTAATGGCATGGCAAAATGCCAACGCAGCTCAGGTTCTTGCACCAGTTGGACTTTCAGCTGGTACCGGTTATTGGGGTCCAAGCTCACGCGCGTACGCTAACTCGATGGGAGGCGGCACAACTGGCGGCACAACCGTTCCAACAGGAACAGGATTGGTAGTCGCAGCAGCTGCACAGCCAGCCAACTCACTTGCTCCGTACAACGCGACACTTGTACCGTTCACAAAATTCACTGTTACCAACAACAGCGGAACGGCACAAACTGTTAACAGTGTTACTGTTGAGCGCGCAGGTCTTGCAGCAAACACTAACTTTACCGGCGTAGTTCTTCTCGACGAGAGTGGACAGCAGCTTGGTATTGCACGAGTTCTTAACTCAAACAATCAAGCTAACGTGGGTGAAGCGGTAACAATCCAACCAGGACAGACTCGCACCTTTACCGTGGCAGCCAACATGGAAGCTGCCGCTACGGTAAGCGCAGGTCAGATTGCTGCGTTCTCAGTTATTGCTATCAACACGTCAGCAACTGTAAGTGGTTCACTTCCAATTACAGGAGCATCACACACGGTCAACGCTACACTTGCGATCGGTACAGCTACCGTAGCTCGTGGGCCACTTGACCCCGGAGCTGACAAAACGAAGGAGGTTGGTACAACCGGCTATACATTCTCTTCATTGAAAGTAACGGCAGGATCTGCAGAGCAGATTCGCGTTCGTTCTATTCGATGGAACCAGAGTGGTTCAGCCGCTTCAAGCGACCTCTCAAACGTAGTCGTTGTCGTTGATGGTACAGAGTACCCAACAACAGTTTCAGCAGACGGTAAGTACTACACGGCTGTATTTGGTTCCGGTATCGTGATAGCGAAGGGGAACACAAAGGAAATCTCAATCAAGGGTAATATTGTCGGTGGTTCAAGCCGCACAGTCACCTTTGACATCTGGGAGGAGACCGACATCTACATCACCGGTGAAACCTACGGGTACGGTATAAAGGCAGATGACGGTGACACCACGACAGGTTCGGAGACAGAAGGTACCTACAATGACGAGATCACCCCAGCGTACCCAGCATACGACGTAACCATCTCGGCTGGTACAGTGAACGCCTTCTCGAAGAGCAACAAGGTGGCAGCGGGTAACGTTGCAGAGCAGGTAAACGACACAAACCTTGGTGCGTTCGAGCTTAGCCTTACTGGCGAGGGCATCACCGTGACAACAGTGAAGTTTGCTATCGACACAACCGAAGCTTCAGGTTCAGCCGTGGATGCGGATGACGTGACCTTGCTTACACTTGTCGACCAAAACGGTACTGTTTTGGCTGGCCCAGTAGACGGTTCTGCAACCAACTACACGCCAACCAGCGGCACCGCTTCAGAGGGTTCGGTATCGTTTAGCGCGGTTGACTTCCCAGCAGGGGTAACCACCATTTACGTTAAAGGTAAGCTCGGGTCTGACTTCGACAGTAGCGACACTATAACCATTCGTGCCAACCCAGCTGACTGGACGGGTGCGAAGGGAGTAACGACTGGTAATACAGTATCGCTCCCATCAGGTGAGGTTTCAGCAAACGTACAGACTGTACAGGCTGCCAGCTTGACAGTAACCACGCTTCTCTCGCCTCCGGCTCAGAACGTGGTGAAGGGAGCTACCGATCACATTTGGTTCAAGGGTAACCTTGACGCTGCAAACTCAGGTGAGGATGTACGCGTAACAGCTCTCGGTGTCAAAGACACTACGAGTTCTGGTGCAGTACCTGCAGACATCGACAGCTTCGAGATCTGGGCGAACCTCTCAGGTGGTTCAACCAACGACTCGGTTCGTGGTGATATCTACGAAACGTTGATTGCCTCAGGTGACAACTTCAGCACCACAACAGTTGGTGGTGATGAGACCTTGAGCATTACACTCGACACCGTGCTTACAATCGCTCGCAACACAGCGGTTGAAATTGCAGGTATTGGTGATCTTGCGGGTGGCGCAACAGGTACTGCAGGTACCGACACGCACACGCTCGACATCGATTCTGTAACGGCAACAGGTGCGAACACGGGATCTTCGATCTCGATCACGCCTAGTGGCTCGGGTCAAGCTCAGACATTGCAGACAAGCGGTACCCTTACTATATCTGTCGACTCGTCATCACCATCAGCAGCACTGTTGCTCGATGACGGTACTGAACAGACAGTAGGTGTATTTCGTCTCGCAGCTAACAACGTTGAGGACCTCGATGTTGATAGCATCAAGATCACCGATGACGGTGACGAGACCCAAGGTTCAGACGACGTTGTAAGCAGCTATGTCTTCTACAACGGAGCAACGAAGCTTGGCCAAGTTGCAAACAGCAACGGTACGGCTGAGATCTTCCTAAACGATGGTACCCTTACCGTTCCTCGAAACGGCAATGTGCTCATAACTGTGAAAGCGGTTATGAACGACGTTGACGGCACGTCTGTAGTAAACGGCGATGCTGTTGAGGTTACAATCGCAGCGGCAGGAGATGTTGATACTACAGGTAAAGCATCTGGTGTTGCAGTAGACTCAACTGGTACGGCGTACGATGCTGCTACACACACAGTGTACGAGGCATACCCAACAGTAGCCTTTGACAATAGCGGTATCAGCACAACGCTCGTTGGAAACGCCAACCACTTGCTTGCAAAGATCAAGCTCACCAACGTAGGTAACAAGGATGTTACCTTCCAGAGTGGAGACTCTAACCTCTTCTCAATTCAGGTGACTGTAGTCGGTGACGACACAGATACCGGTAACGAGGTGATTACCTTGAAAGATTACGACGGCACAACGCTTGACACAGCAACTATCAACTCTGCGTCAGGTACATCACAGCTCGACTTCAACATGAGCAGTGTTGGTGCCGCGGTTGGTGCGACTATTCCTGCGGGTCAGAGCAGAACGTGGACCATTGTTGGTGACACGACTGACCTTGAGGACAATGGTGACACCATTCAAATCTGGCTTGACGACGTAGCAGCCGATGTAACATTCGGAATCGATGGTTCCGGTGCTTACACCGAAGGAGACTTCATCCTCAAGGGTGATGTCTACGGCCCAGCACACGTCAACCCATCGTAGTCAGTTAGTCTCTGATTACACTCACGAACTACTATAGTTAGTGAGTAGGTAGGGAAATAAGCCCCAAGCGCGTACGCGCTTGGGGCTTTTCCCTTACCATTACATGCGTGCTGGAATCCCCCAACGCACCGGCCTTTAAAATTGAGAGATCCCTATGGATAAGGTAGTAATAATGCGCTATGATATTCGTCACATAAGCAATGTATATGACACAAAAAAATATAATAATAGCTGTCCTCATCTTGGTGTTTATAGGGGTCACGGTGTTGGTCCTAAATTACCAACGCACGGTACCGGTAGTTGGTGGTGACAAAAGCGAGGAAGCTACCACGAGTTTAAAGGAGGATAATGCAACAACGACGGATACAGAAGTATCGGATAGTGGAGAAGCCGCTAATGTCTCAGGTGGCTCCACTATAAACAAGAAAGGACCTTCACCCCTTCGGGTGAGTATTGAATATCCAGAGCTTGAGCCGATAGAGCTCGGCCCGCGGTTGAAGGCGGCGTTCCCAGGTGACGCATTGCGCTACTTTGCAGAGGCCATGCGAGGTGGAGACAGGGAACGAGCATTATCATACATACATCCAAATGTTCGCGAACAATATAAAAAAGCACTCGAGGCCCAGTATGCCGATCGTCAACACCCGGTAGTCATAGCATATTATACGGGTACAGTAGGGGATGCAGAACTTACACAGCCGCAAAATGGAATTTATGAGATTACCGTGCAGCCAAAAGATACAGAACTACCGTTCCGAGCATACGCAATTTACGAGAGCGAAGCAGGAGAATTTGTACTCCTTGAGCTCTAGGCTAGGAGCTACAAAGACGGTCACTGAAGAAGAAACACTAGGTTGAGAACAAAATGGAAAATAGAAAACCTCCCAGTTAACTGGGAGGTTTTCTATTTTGACCCCGCCCTCCAGGACTCAATGTCTTTCCGTATTTGTTTACGCAGACGTTGTTGAGGGTTAAAACCAAAGGTTATAAGTGATTCCAATATTCCCAGGATGCTTTCTCTATACTCTCTTCGCTCAAGGGTGGCTGCTATTGCTGCATACTTTCCGCGGTCTAGATCGTTTGCGACTTTTGCAACGGTTGTGTCGCTGACGTGGAGTGCCTCAGATATCGCGTTATGAGAATACCCTCGTTGAATGAGAGCGATAATACCGACACGTTTTATAAAAACAACACGCTCGGCTGGGGTAAATAAATCGAAGATCAAATTCCGAGATTCTCGAGTGTTTTGTTGAGCGACAATCAGGGCACTGAGTTGCTTGATGAGTTCATTCTCAACTTTTTCAGGAAGTTGTCGTTTTGAGACGTTAACCATAATTCTAACAATATCATAACCTCCCAGTTAACTGGGAGGTTCGTGTTTAGGATATAGGATTTGTGGTAGTATTTTTGTATGGATTTTGCGAAAGAGTTGTATAAAAAGTGGTGGGTAATAGTGATAGCGATTGTCATCGGTGGTTTGATTGGCTGGTTTGCATTTAATGAATATAAAACATGGCAGCTTAATAAGCTGTACAGAGAAGAAGTGCTCGAGCAAACGAAGGCACTAGCAGCTTGGAAGGCGGAAAGTGAGCGGTTGCGCAACTTATACAAAAAAGACACATATGGGGGCGAAACTCCCGAGGAGACACTCCAGCTATTCATCAGTGCGATGAAAGCAGAAGATTATGAACTAGCGAGTAAATACTATTTACCTGAACAGCAAGAAGATGTTTATGAAGAATTGGCTGGTATAGATGAGTTCAGTTTTTACTTGAAAATACTTGAAACGTACGACCAGGAAGGGGCATTGTTTCAGGATGGTGTGACCTATGAAATTGAATTCTTCAAGAACGGTGAGCAAAAACATCTTGAGCGCTTCAAGCTCAACGAATACACAGGAAAATGGAAGCTCGAAGATTACTGATTCTAGTTACCATAATCACTGGATTTTTCGCAACTATACCTAGTTTGGCGGAGGCGTACGCAATAGAAACGCATGCAAATATTACTGCCGCGGTACTAGAAACATACCAACAAAAGTACGGTACCGAAACATTTGCACGTTCCGATGTACTCCAGATTATTGACGGGAGTATTCGCGAAGATGATTCTATTAGATATCTCAATCATTTTTATGATCCAATTAATGAGCGGGGTTTGCGTGGAAGATTTTCAGACTTCGCTCCGCTAAACGGTCTGAAATTAACCACTTGGGCAACTGATATTTTAAAACAAGGCAATTATGGGTTTTCTTCCATACGTTCAAATGAACCACTGTTTAGCTCGGAAACAGATCTTACTTGGCAACGGGCTGTGTACGAATATGTACATGGTGACAGAAACTATGCTTTGAAGGCACTAGGTCATCAATTACACTTGGTGCAGGACGCCGCAGTACCCGCGCATACAAGAAATGATGCACATCCGCCGTGGGACCTCGGCGGTGATATGTATGAGAACTACACGAAAGATAAAAAACCTGACACACTCGACGACTCGCAAAACATCCCTCGCATCACAGATATAGAAGATGCGATTAACAGCGTTGCTTTGTTCTCAAATACGAATTTTCTGAGCCGAGACTCTGGATTTAACGAATATGCACGACCTGCACAGAGTGAGTTGCGGTTCGAAGCTGATTTCGGGGTGCACAAGGAAAAAGGACATAAAGTGACTCGAGCGAGCAAAACATTCAACCGTAAAGCTAAACGGGAAACAATAGAATATTTCTTCGATGACAAAGATGGGGAAATTTCAAAAGATTACTGGCGTCTTCTCTCTCGAGAGGCAGTGCGCTATGGAGTTGCGGTTGTTGATTTATTTCTGAAAGAGGTGGAAAAAGAGCGTGCTACAGGAGCACTGCTTGCGATGAATAAAAGCTACAACGAGACGGAGAGTGTGATGAAAAAATTGGCAACTACGCGCGATTCGAAGTTGCAACTCACTTCGCTTGCAGCAGCTGACGTGTATGAACTTAATAAAGACGAGCTCGATGGATACTTTGCAGCGGCAGAGATATATGGCATTCATGTACCGTCAACTGCGCGCAGGTCACCACTCAAAG
This sequence comes from Patescibacteria group bacterium UBA2105, assembly GCA_002331495.1. Classification (GTDB taxonomy): domain Bacteria; phylum Patescibacteriota; class Minisyncoccia; order Phycocordibacterales; family UBA2100; genus UBA2100. Next base: position 44,286 of record DCYR01000006.1, read on the forward strand.
ACGACCAGCCCGCTACTGCACTGCTTGGTTTTGAGAATCTCAAGAAGGCCGTTATCGGCGAGGCTATCCCTGCTGGAATGCCACCGCAGCGAAATAATGGCGAGAGAAGACAAGGAAATGATTTCTCTGAATTACTCAAAAAACTCAATCAAGCTGCTGCACTTCTTGCGCTGCTGCAAGAGAAAATCGATAGGCGAGAACGGGAGTGCATCGCCAATTCCGTACGAGGGCCATGGGACAATTTTTGGTGGAACGGTGATAAACCTGGGTGTGATGATCCGACACCAAAAATGCAAAAGATGTTTTGGGCTCCCATACAAGGCATTGGAGGAGCAGGGGACGTACTGTCTTCAGGACCAGCGAGTGGTTCTATAAGTGCGGATCCGGAGTCCGGATTTTTTGGGTGGACTGACATTTCGTGGACTTCGTCCGGCACGGACTCTTGCACAGTAACAGGAACTAACGGGAGTCTGTGGTCGGGTACGTCCGGTACGGAGAGTGTACTGCTGTCTTTTGACACAACGTTTACTCTACGCTGCGATGGAAGCGACTTGAGTAGTGTTTTTGCAGATGTTGATATCCCCGTGGCGTCTTAAATGGGTTCGGATACTGTGTAAAATAAAGTGTACATGGGTAATACTTTCTTCAACTTTCTTTTTGGTTTTATTTTTATCCTCTCAATTAGCATGGGCGTGGTGTTGGCGGTGAACTATTACGACGTGACTGCGGCAGATATGATGCAGGCAGCGGCAACGCTTCTTTTCTTTCAATAGAAATTTCAAGGTAACTGGAAATGTAGGTGTCGCAAACTAAAGCGGCATTTTTTGGTACAATGAAGATGATGATTGAGCAGGTACCTTCTGCTTCTACTGGCGAAGGGAAGGAAACAACAGAGGAAAAAGTAGCAAGACTACGACGGGAGCTACTTGAATCAGGCAAGGTGGCCGAGTTTATTGACCCGCTTCCCGTACACCTGCCCGTGGGAGTGGGGGAAACCGAAGACGTGGAAATCCAGTCTATTGACGCATATCTAAAGCGGCCGATAGTACGCATCGCACCCGGAGCTTTCGCGGATAATAATGAACGGAAGGAATGGCGCTACAGTCAGCGTGCAGACAAGCGCTTGGTATTTGAAGACGATGCACTACGGCTAAACCCAATGAATGCGGCACTCGTGCGAGCTCAGTTGGAAATTGCGAATCTTCCTGACGGGAAAGAAAAGAACGAATTGCTCAAGGAGGCAGACGGTATAGTAAAAGAAATTCATGCCGCGTGGCGTGCAAGTGCTGAGTCAGGATACACGAAGGAGGACACAGATAAACAAATTGCACTTGTAGAGAAAAGTATCAAGCCATTTCTGGTGAAAATACGTACAAAGATGGTAGCGAAGAAAAATTAAAACGCAGCCTGCTCCGTTCTGGAACTAGCCGCGTTCGTTGACGCCTCCCTGTTGAACTACGCTGCCACTGTTATAAGCCAGTGGTCTACGTTGTCTACCCACTCCTCGATCTCAATGTCGAGGTATGTGAGCTGTGCGAGAATAGGGGTGATGTCTGGGTAGACTTCCTTATTCGCGCGCAAGACGCGTCCCTGAAGTGATGAACGGGTGGCGTTCATGTTACGAGCCCTTTCTTCAGTTCAGGATTTGCATATTATAATACAGCTTACTGGTTGGTCAAGTCCCTTGCGGCAGCGAGGTTTTTTGGTATAGTCTCTGCCAACGAGCTGAAGACAGCGCGCTCTCGCAAGAGGTCAGACGTGCCGAGGTTGATTCTCTTCAATACAATGCTCGTTACTTTAAGAGCAATTTTGTATTGCATATGGCAAAAACAAAAGAGCAAAAGAAAGCAATTCTTGAGCGCCTCGATATGGCAGTAAAAACGTCGCCTTCGACGGTCTTTGTACACTTCAAGGGTCTTCCGGTAGGTGAGGAAACCGCACTTCGTGGTGGTCTTCGCGAGGAAGGTGTCTCATACTTTGTTGCCCGCAAAACTCTCATGAAGCGTGCCTTGGATAGCGCCGGTATTGAGGGAGACCAGCCAGAACTCGAAGGAGAGATGGCGGTGGCGTATGGGTCGGACGACCCAACGGCACCTGCGCGCAACGTACACACCTTTGTAAAGAAGTATGGGGACAAGCTTGCGATTGTTGGTGGAGTCTTTGAAGGTCGCTTCATGGATGCAACAGAGATGAACGAAGTAGCAACCATCCCACCGGTAGATACACTCCGTGGCATGTTTGCAAACGTCATTAACTCACCAATCCAGGGGCTTGTGATCGCGCTTAATAGCATTGCTGAGAAGAAGGAAGCTTAATAGATAACTAATACATGCAACATGACTGACGAAGAGAAAAAGGACGAAGCAGCTGCTACTGAAGGTGCTGCTGAAGAAACGAAGGAGGAGGCGCCAGCTGAAGAAGCTGCTCCCGCTGAAGAAGTGCCAGCTGCCGACGAGGCAGAGGAGGTAGAAGTACCAGATGAGTACAAAGACCTCATCGAGAAGATCGAAAAGATGACCGTTCTCGAGCTTCACGGACTCGTAAAAGTTCTTGAGAAGAAGTTCGGAGTATCAGCTGCCGCCGTTGCGGTAGCAGGAGGTGCTGCTGGTGGTGACGCCGGCGCAGAAGAGAAGAGCGACTACGTCGTTCACCTCTCGGCTGTTGGTGACTCAAAGATCGGAGTTATCAAGGCGGTGAAGGAAGTTCTCGGCCTTGGGCTTAAGGAAGCAAAGGATCTCGTTGAGAGCGCTCCAGCGGACCTTAAGAGTGGTGTGAAGCCAGCTGAAGCTGAAGAGATGAAGGTTAAGCTCACAGAGGCTGGTGCCACTGTAGAGTTGAAGTAGTAAAGCTTCTCATTCGGCGTTCTACTTTGCTGCGCTGTGGAAATCAGCACTCAACGTATGCTTATGCAGCTCGAGCAAATTTTCTTGCTCGCGCTGCATCTCGTCCAAATAGCAAGCTTTCAGACAGAGCATAAAGGCAAAACCTTCCAATTTAATTGGAAGGTTTTGCCTTATACGACGGGGCTATGTATCAAAGAACCCACGGTTTTTGTGTCAGAGGTGACTATGGTAAGATTCTTGCATGAATGAAGTGTTGAGCGCGCTGTTTGGCAGTTCGGCGCGCGTGAAAATACTACGGCTTTTCCTCTCTAATCTCGACGCGTGCTATACAGCGGCAGAGGTCTCGAAGCAGTCTAAGGTGCATTCGCAAACGACACGCAAGGAACTCAATCTTCTTGCAAAAATCGGGCTCATAAAAAAACAACAGTGCAGTCGTCTCGTGAGCACTGGCAGGGGGAAGAACAAGAAGGAGGTCGCGAAGAAACTCTCAGGATTTTCAGTAGACCGTGGATTCAGTGATCTTCTCGCACTACGTAATTTTATACTCAACATTGCCCCTACAGACGATCGAGGAGTAGCAAAAAAATTAAATACGGCAGGGAAAGTGAAACTGCTAGCCATCTCGGGAGTATTCATACAGGATCCCGACAGCCGTATCGACATCTTAGTTGTGGGGGATTCGATGAAAGATTCGTTGCTCAGATCAGCAATACGTGATCTGGAAGCGCACATGGGACGCGAATTACGCTACGCCGCATTTTCTACCGAAGATTTCATATATCGACTTGGTGTGTATGATCGACTCATTCGCGACGTACTTGACTACCCACATCAAATTATTATCGATAAACTCAACCCAAACTGGAAAGACGTGCACATGAGAAAGAAGCAGAAAAGCTAGGATAAATTACTCCACAGTTGGTTAACGAAGAGCACTTGCGCGGTGGTATCATTACCATAGGTCGTAAAAACACTATAATCACAAACGAGAAGAGTGCGAGAGTTTACTATCATACTCTTCGAGTGCCGTGGTTACATACCATTAGGTATATTATTAAGTTTCAAATATAACGCCTAGGCAACAAATAACGTTATGTTGATTCAATCTTGGGCTGCTGCCATTCAGCAGTCATTCCAGGAAGTTTGGTTGAACTTCGTAATATTCGTTCCGAATATAGTAGTAGCGATTGTTATCTTTGTCATCGGCTGGATCGTGGGAGTCATATTGGGCCGCATCGTCGCGCAGATCGTCGACGCGCTCAAGGTAGACAACGCGCTACGTTCCGCCGGTTTTGAAGAAGCAGTCAACCGTGGAGGTTTTCGCATGAGTTCCGGTGGGTTACTCGGCGGACTCGTGAAATGGTTCATCATCATAGTATTCTTGATGGCCTCAGTTGAGGTTCTTGGCTTACAACAAGTAAGCGTCTTCCTTCAAGAGGTTGTACTCCTCTATCTGCCGCAGGTAATCGTGGCAGTATTGATACTCTTGATTGCAGCAGTGCTTGCTGAATTCGTAAAGAACCTTGTCGCTGGAGCAGCTCGCGCTGCTGATATGCGAAGCGCTCACTTCCTTGGAAGTGTCGCCAAGTGGGCAATCTGGGTATTTGCGTTTCTTGCAGCACTCGCTCAGTTGGGTGTAGCAGCAGCATTTGTACAGACTTTGTTTGCTGGAGTTGTAGTCGCGCTTTCACTCGGATTCGGACTTGCGTTCGGTCTTGGTGGTCAAGACGCAGCTGCAAAGTACCTCGAACACCTACGTGGAGAAATGAGTCACAAGAAGTAGTCTTCTACTACTTCCATTTGCAAAACACCCGCTTATTGCGGGTGTTTTGCTTTCTTGTGTTTTAACTAGCGAGCGTGTAGAAATACAGGCGGACTATACATGTAATTTATTGACAACAGCCCGCTTTTTTATCAAAATCCGTTGACTTTTCTACACTCTTTGCCTATAATTGCGCCCACGTATATGAGTAGTGTTATTAGCCAAAAAGCGAGCCGTTAAGGTGTCTTTTTCATTAGAGCACCTGAAGGCCGCCTGAGCGGTCTTTTTCATTGCCCTATACGAAAGAACTTTGAAAATTACATAGCATTGAAATCGACATGCAGATAGCATGCTCTCTTTTGATTTTAGTGGTCTAGCCGACCACGGTCTTTCCGTAGGGAGTATGCATTGCAAAAATTAGAAACTACACTTCACAACGAGCCTCACCGGGCACGTTGGTAGTTTCCGCCATCTTTATTCTGAAGATGGTGTAAGGACACAAACACAAAGCGGTTAGTGGACTCCATAAGCTTGTTTTTAAACCTGCTTCCTTGGCTAGGTTTTCGGATTTTGTGCGGGACGCCGTCAAAAATTATGAAGCATATCTTTAGATATGTTGAAAAATTTTTGACAAGTATCCGTGCATAATACGGAAATCGCAGCCGGAATTGAGGTTTTAAAACAAGCTTTATAACAGGAAGTTCCATTAAGGGCGCATGGTGGATGCCTT
>DCYR01000019.1 GCA_002331495.1 Patescibacteria group bacterium UBA2105
CTGATGACCGACTCAATTCCTTTGTGGCCACCACTCCCCCGTCCGAACGACAACTTGATGCTGCCAAACGGCAAATCGATATCGTCGTGGACCACCACGAGTCGCTCGGCTGCTTTTGCATTTGTTACAAACTTACCAACTGCGCTCCCCGACTTGTTCATAAACGTCTCAGGCAATATAAGTGTCACTGTGTGTTCCCCCACTGTGCCTTTCGAGACCAGGCCCTTGCTTTTTCTATCCTGAGCAAATCCTCCAAGCTCAAAAGAAGACTCGAAAGTCTCGACAGCAAGCCGACCAGCATTGTGCCGTGTTTGTTCGTATTCACTTCCAGGGTTTCCTAGCCCCACTATCACAAATTTCATGTGTGTAAGTATACCCCCACGCCTGTTTTTCCAAAACGACAAAGCCGTTCGCTCCGCGCATCTGGAAAAACAGGAACGGAGGTGTTACCTCGTAGCCTGAAAAAAGAAAAATGGTGTTCGCAAACATCTTCAGCTTTGTGTCAACACAAATAATTGTAGTACAATAACTCGCATGTTAGCTGACTCACATCAAGACTCCTTGCAAGTCAGTGAGCATGACCAGCATTCTCCTTTAAAAGACGGACAACATGCCGTTGGTTCATCGACGCGCAACCTTATTTTCTTTGCGCTGATTGTGTTGTTTTTAGTACTTCCCATTCGCCTTTGGGTAGCAAAACCATTCATTGTTTCTGGCGCCTCAATGTATCCAACATTTAACACGTGGCACTACCTCATTATCGACCAATTAAGCTACAGATTTGACCCCCCATCTCGAGGTGATGTCATCGTGTTTCGCTTTCCACAAAACCCGTCTCGATTTTTTATTAAACGTATCATTGGCCTCCCGAACGAGACTGTACAACTAAGCGGTGAGTCGGTGACTATATTCAACAGCGAAAATCGCGAGGGATTCCTCTTAGACGAGCCTTATGTTGACCAAAGCCAGCAAAAGGAAGCGGACATGATTATGAATCTTGGTGATAACGAATATTTCGTACTGGGCGACAACAGGAAAGCAAGCGCGGATTCACGTTATTGGGGTCCGCTTGAGTCAGATAAAATCGTCGGGCGCGCATATCTGCGTTTGTTCCCATTCACCCAAGTAGAAGTTCTTCCTGGCGCAGCCTCTTACCGCACGGCTAACCAGTAGAGCCAACTAATTTAATTATGCTAACCATATCTCACACAAATTGCGCAAGTACCGGAGAATTGCTCGACCGTTATCTGGACACTCTTGAGTTTTACGGTTTCGACCCAGCCGACCGTGTTTTTAAAGAAAGGAAGCCTGCGCGCGCAGTCAAGTTATTGGGAAATCCAAACCTAGCGCTAACGACCGAAAGAAAACTGATGACTGCAACTAGGGGTTTTGTCGCGCATGGGTTCAACCGGCACAGCCGCCCACGCTTTGTGTACCAACTAGAAGGAAGCTCTTCAAAAACATCTTCGTTGAGCTTGCATGCTATCGGTAGCCGCTCAGCTATTGCTGAAAGTGTTCTCATAGCTGTACTCGCTACACTTGCTCGCGAAAGCGGGCTGAGTAGTTATGTGATGCACATCAACAGTATCGGCGACAGAGAATCCTCGGCGCGCTTCGTACGCGAACTCACCAGCTACTTGCGAGCTTATATAAACGACATGCCCGGTTACGCTCGCGACGACATGCAGGCCGGAAATCCCATACGGGCTTTTAACCGACTGCTGGAAAAGAACAGCGAAATAGCAGCCAATGCCCCAAGTCCTATGGAGTTTTTAAATGACGAAAGTCGTGTACATCTGCGAAATGTACTTGAGTACACTGAACATATGGGAGTGCCATATGAACTTGACACCACCATACTTGGAAGCAATGACTGTTGGCAACACACGACATTTGAACTACGCGCGCCAGATGAAAACGGAGGTCATGTGGTAGTCGCACGTGGCGGGCGGCACAATACACTTGCACAAAAGAGCTTTCGGGTTGATCTTCCAGTTGCAAGCGCGGTAATTGAACACGAAGTCCACGGTCGCACTCGCCCGAGGCGCCGTTCCTTCAAGGAGCCTAAATTTTTCTTTGCACAATTGGGGCCTCAAGCCAAGATGAAGAGTTTTGTTGTCCTTGAAAACCTGCGGTCGGCCGGCATACCAATTCGTCAACAGATCGCTGTCGAGAGCATAGGATCGCAGCTAAAACAGGCCGAAGAAAAATCAATCCCCTACACTGTCATAATTGGCCACAAAGAAGCACTCGAAGACACAGCGATTGTTCGGAACATGCACTCCCGCTCACAAGTCGTAGTTCCCCTCTCTAACCTTCCTGAATATTTAAAACGTCTTCGCATCAAGTGAGAAACGATGCAAGCTCGAAGATGAATTTGAGTACGCTAGCGCTCTACCTTAAGGTGTGGTAGAGTTTTGCACGTTATGGCAACAAATATAGAAGTAGGAAAAACAGGAAACGACAACACAGGCGCCGTATTGCGGAAGTTTACGCAACGTATGCGCTCGGCTGGGATAGTGCAAAAAATGCGTAAGATCCGTTACCGTTCTCGACCACTTTCAAAAAGCACACGACGAAAAGAAGCGCTTCGTAAAATCAATCGCCGCGAAGAATTTGAGCGACTCATCAAAGAGGGAAAGCTCTCAGACAGTGTCCGTGGCAAGCGAGTGAAATGGGGAAAGTAAATTTTGAAATTACTACTACAGCTCTCAAAGGCACGCTTCCACGCGTGCCTTTTGAAAATATAAAGAGAAAGATACTCGGTGACTCGTATGACCTTTCACTGGTGCTTATTGGCGACACGCTTGGCAAACGCCTTAACAAAGAACACAAAAACAAGAATGCCCCGACGAACGTACTCTCTTTCCCTCTTGCAAAATCAGAAGGCGAGATTTTTCTAAATGTGCGCCGCGCACAGCGCGATGCAAGAAAGTTTGGTCATACGCCGCACGAGCACGTAGCATTTCTCTTTATCCACGGCTGTCTGCATCTCAAGGGCTTTGCGCACAGCAGAAAAATGGAAGAAGAGGAGGAGCTTCTCCTCAAAAAGTTACTCAAATGACAACCGAAATCGCCCGGCCGACTGGAGTGTTTTTGTTCGTATATTCACTATGATTTCGCACAGCCAAACGATTTGAAAGCCCCCTGAGCCGGGGCTACAATGAGGTATGCAAAAAAATACCGTGGTCGGGCTAGACATTGGGACCTTCCATGTGAAGGTGGTTGTCGCGCAAATTCAAAATAACGGCACACCTCCGCATATCATTGGAACTGGTTCGGCACTTTCACGTGGGCTTCGACACGGCTATATAATCAACCAACACGACATTGTTGAGAGTATTCGCAAGGCGCTCGACCAGGCACGGAAAGAATCCGGAGTAAAGATCGATCGTGCATATGTGTCAATTGGCGGAGTCGGGCTTGAAGATAAATATTCGCACGGTGAAGCGATTGTAAGCCGAGCAAATTCTGAAGTAACCAATACTGACGCGGAAAACGCCCTCCTTGATGCCGAAGCTCGTATTAGCCGCGAGCTCTTAAACCGCAAGGTTGTCCACGCGATCCCGGTATCGTACTTACTAGACAGTCAACACGTTCTTGGCCGACCGACAGGCATGAGTGGCTCGAAGCTGGAAGTCGAAGCCATGTTTGTAACTGTCCTCGAGCAACACCTGAACGACCTTGCTGCCGCAGTTGAAGCTGCCGGAGTTGAAGCCATCGACATAATGGCTTCTCCCATTGCCGCAAGCTTGGTCACTCTTACGAAACAGCAAAAGATGGTCGGATGTGTCTTGGCGAACATCGGTGCTGAAACACTCTCCATTGTGGTTTTCGAAGAGAACACTCCCATTTCGCTAAAGGTATTCCCCACCGGATCAACAGACATCACGAATGACATAGCCATAGAACTTCGTGTGCCTCTCTCGGAGGCAGAGCAACTTAAACGCGGAGCAGTTACAGGATCCTCCCTGCCTCAAAAAAAACTTGATGACATAATTTCGGCGAAGCTGAGACATATGTTTTCATTAATTCAAGATCATCTTAAGAAAATAAACCGCGCCGGTCTTTTGCCTGCCGGAATCATTCTTACTGGAGGCGGTTCAAGTATCGCAACCCTGGAAGATTACGCCCGCGTTGCACTACGACTTCCTTCCGAAACTGCTGGGCTTAAGCTTGGCGAACAGCGACTTAAGGATGCTTCGTGGGCGGTCGCGTATGGGTTATGTATATGGGGTGCCACGTCAGACTCCGATACAGTAGGAATAGAGACCGCCCGTACCGCTGGCATTAAATTTGTTTCGTGGTTTAAACAATTTCTACCGTAGCCACCGATCTCGCTTCGAACTTTCTTTTAGGTTCTTCCCTTGGTATTATACGTAAATTACAGACACCTAGTGGTCTGGGAGGTTGATTCTGCGCATTTAACAAGCGTGGTTGCCTACAGGCTATAATAGTAAGTAAAGAAATCATTTATGAAGCAGGTTAAGCCAGAAGTTGAAGCGTTTGCTCGCATTCGTGTTATTGGAGTAGGAGGATCAGGAACGAACGCAATTAACCACATGATCAACTCGAAAGTCCAGGGAGTTGATTTTATAGCCATTAACACTGACGCTCAGGACCTGCATCACTCGAAGGCAAAAAAGAAGATACATATCGGTAAGAATCTTACGCGCGGACTCGGTACCGGAATGAATCCAGAGCTTGGAAGACGAGCGGCGGAAGAAACAAAAGAGGAAATACACGAGGCTATTAAGGGTTCCGACATGGTATTTGTGACCGGAGGAATGGGTGGCGGAACCGGCACCGGAGCGGCGCCCATAGTTGCTCAAATCGCTCGTGAATCCGGAGCTCTTACCATTGGCATCGTCACAAAGCCCTTCGGGTTTGAAGGGCAACAACGTGGACGGCTCGCTCGCGAAGGCTCTGACAACCTGAAAAAAGAAGTCGATGCTTTGATTACTATTCCAAATGACCGTTTGCTTACGACCGTGAAAAAGGACACGGGTATTAAGAGCGCTTTTGCGATGTGCGATGATATCCTCAAACAAGCCGTCGAGGGCATTTCTGACCTTATCACCACCCCGGGAATCATAAATGTTGACTTTGCTGACATTCGGGCGGTAATGGAATCCGCGGGTTCAGCACTAATGGGTATGGGAGTGGCAGCTGGTGAAGGTCGTGCAACCAAAGCCGCTCAAGAGGCAATCCACTCCCCGCTTCTTGATGTGTCTATTTCCGGTGCCACTGGAGTACTCTTCGCTATAGCTGGCGGAGAGGACTTATCAATGCTCGAGGTACAAGAAGCAGCAAACGTCATCACTGATTCCGTTGATCCTGATGCACGGATTATCTTCGGTGCTATTTCAGACAACTCATTAAAGAAGGGGCAAATTAAGATTACCGTTATCGCCACCGGATTCCCGGAAAACAATAAGAAACCAGGGCAAGGGACCGAACAGAAACCGAGAGCCTCACTGTTTGGCGCTGCGCGTGAGGAAAAAAAGGAAGAACCTGAGGAGAAAGCGATACCCGCATCAGACGAAAAGGAGAAACCTCTTTTTGCTCCCCCGCGTCGTCCCGAGTCCCAGTCAACTTCTACGAAATCGTCTACTTCGACAGTATCTCCCAAAAAGGATGTTGGCAGCAAAAAGGACGAGTCTGCTGATGATGACTGGAGTACTATCCCCTCGTTTTTGCGACGTTCAAAACTTAAGTAACTCTAAATAATAGTAATGTTTTCCTTTTATGTATGATCTAGTAATAGTCGGTGGCGGTCCGGCAGGCACCTCTGTTGCCGTGTATGCGGCACGCAAACGCCTAAGGAGTGTTATCGTCACAGAAGAATGGGGCGGGCAAAGCAACGTATCGGAAGATATACAAAACTGGATAGGAACACCCCACATTTCTGGAGCAAACCTTGGAAAAGCATTCGAGGCACACGTTAAGGAATATGCCGATGATGTTATTGAAATGGTTTCCCCTGCCAGGGTCACGAAGATCGAGAAGACAGAAGAGGGCTTCAAAACAACGTGCGACGGGGGCAAATCGTATGGATCTAAGGCGGTGTTTCTCGGTGTGGGTTCGGCACGTCGGAAGCTGCCAGCCAAAGGCGCCGATGCATTTGAGCATAAAGGCCTTACTTACTGCGCATCTTGTGACGGTCCGCTTTTCTCAGGACGTGACGTTGTAGTAGTAGGCGGAGGCAACGCTGGGTTCGAGACCGCAGCACAGCTTCTCGCCTACACAAATTCTGTAACACTTTTTGAATTTAACGATAAATTCCTTGCCGACGAAGTCACTGTCGAGAAACTGCAAAAAAATGAGAAGTTCAAAGCGCTCACTAACGTCGAGGTGACTGAAGTGCTTGGTGAGACTCTCGTAACAGGCATCAAGTATAAAGACCGGGGCACGGGCAAAGAAACCGAGCTGCCCACAGGAGGTGTGTTTGTGGAAATTGGTCTTATTCCCAATACTGCAATGGTCAAGGATCTCGTTACACTAAATGAGCACAACCAAATTGTTGTCGACCCCTACACGCAACGTACAAGCGTTGAAGGCATATGGGCTGCTGGAGATGCTACCGACGGACGATATCATCAAAACAACATTGCCTCGGGAGATGCCGTAAAAGCAATCGAGGACATGTACGGCTACCTACGATAGATAAATACAAAAACCTCCGTGTGCACACGGAGGTTTTTGCCCAGAAGTGATAGCTTCTCAGTTTACGCCTCGCGAACTACGGCTTGTTCTACAGCAGTTTCAAAAGCATCATCATCGTCGGTTGGCGAGAAACTTGCAAGAGTTGAAGCGATGTTTGATCGCTGTGTGTAGAGAATCGTAAACGCACCAAGAGCAATCGCAAGCAGCGTGAGAACATAAGCTGCATCATTAGGACCCGTGTATGGCACGCTGTTGAGTGGCACATACTGAGGTTTTGGTGGCGTGTACGTTGCCGTCACCTGTGGTATCCCCCCCGCAGGCGGGGTCAGGGTCTGATACGGGGCAGCAGTACCGCTAGGGGGTGTTGGAAATGGAGTAACACCAGAATATCGAGAGACCGGTGGATACGTTGGCGGAATGTTTACTCCCCCACCAAATGTTGGCGGTACAATTACGTTACCCGGTCGAACGGTCGCACTACATGTTCGTGTAGTTCCATCTGTCCACTCTGCAGTAAGCTGGAATGTCTGCGGAGTTCCTGTGTTTGGGATAACGCGAGACCCGGTTCTCCCTACCGTACCAACACCACGGTCAATATTTACCTTCCATGCGTCCCCTGCGTTCCATGAGAGGACGGCTGTACCCCCTGGAACGACGAAGTCTGGTGCAACATTGATTTCACATTTATAATCCGTATCAAAATGCGGATATGGTCGTCCGGCGTTTGGATACGCTGAGGTAGGTAACACGGTCACGGTACATGAGTCCGTCCCACCGCTTCCGGTTGCCGTCAATGTGTAATCCGTTACCTCGCTTGGATATACGACGATTGAGTCGGCGTCTGAGACAGTTCCAATGCCGCTGATCTGAACCAAGCTCGCATTGTACACCTTCCAAGAAAGCGTCGTGCCTCCGTTGTTAAATGGCTGTACTATTGTGTTGAAGACACAATTAGGAGCATTTAAGGCGCTCGCTGAATACGGCAACGCCGCCGCTACGGCTCCTAGTACAAGGGCAATTGCCACTGATGTAGCAGCTGCATATTTTAAGACTGTCATGCGCAATTGATTACTATTACTAAAAATACAAAACTCCTTAAAAGAGCCTTTATTTACACACCTTCTTGATACTCTCCTCGAGCAAAAGAATCAATATGTGACTGGATTATAATACAGATTTGCCCACTGTGTCAACAATTTAAGAACACGTGTTGCCTGTCATGATGTATATACATTATATATTGACTACAAGATGTAAGGGGTAAGCCATGATAAAGCGGTTCATCATGAATGTACATCGATGGCTGAAGGACTACCGCATACGCATCAAAAAAATTCGTGACGCCGGTGGTGTCACACAGTTCCTACGCAATAACTAGGCAGCAATAAGTAGGCAAACGATTCTAGGAGAGCGACACTGACTAACATGCCGCTCTTATTTTTTTTGTCTCTATTGTACCAAGCTCGAACTTATTTTGAACAGAACACCTGCCACGCGCCGCGCGCGTGGTGATGCGAACCTTCAGCGTACGCATTTGAGTCTGACGCCTCGCCCCCGCCTCCACTCCGTTCCGACGGGCGCACACCCAAAATTTCCTTTCCTTCTTCTTTTCCGCTTCGCGGCGGGGGTGTGGGGGGAGCCGGAAAAAATGGTAAGGAAATTCTAGTGGGCGATACAGGACTTGAACCTGTGGCCTTCTCAACGTCAATGAGATGCTCTAGCCAACTGAGCTAATCGCCCGTTTGGGTGATGATAATACACTAGGACATGATTTGCTATCCACTCTGGTATACAATGCTCCCTATGAACATAGAACGTCCGGACACAAGCTTAGGGAATACACCCACAGAAGACCACAAAATGGGCACGACCCTAACGCAAGAAGAGCTTGAAGACCGCGTGGACACTCTTCTTGAAACAGCGCCAAGTGACGAACTCTATAAACAGTGGAGCACACAAATAGCAACCCTCCCGCTCAAGGATCAGGTCAGAACCCTGGAAGACCTGCACCAACGTCGTCGTGATGCACTCGCCTCGGTCCTGCCAGAGAACGTTCCCATCACCCGTGGCGTACCAGACGAATTCGTGCAGCTACTAAAGGAAACATTGCGCAATGCGCGAGAACTTGGCCGTGGAGATAACGGGTACGTACTCGCCGACCCCGATAATCACAACATGGCATACAAATTTTTGTTACGTCCGCCCATCGGACAACAAAACTCACTCGTGGAAGAAGCCAGTATGCAGGCACGCATACGTGAGATAGCCCTGCAATATGCGGATGCACGTGTCGGTGTTCCTCGACTAGACTACTTCTCGACCGACCCTCGAACATCTTTTATCGCAATGGAGCGTCTCGATGCCGTCTCGGTACGCGACGTTATTGAAGGACGCGCAGCTCTACCCGAAGGAACAAATATAGACACCGCTTTCGATGGCTTGAAAAGATTTCTGAAGGACCTAAATGAAGCACATGGTCTATACCACCTCGATGTCCGCGCTGGAAATATAATGCTTCCCAGGAACCCGAGCGCGAACAACAACTTGCCCCTCGTGTATCTCATTGACATGGGTATGGCAAAGACCAAACGCGAGGTACGCAGTGTTATGGTGATAGAAGACGGTACATTGACTCCAAAGATTGACAGAGTCTCAGATTGTGGTAGTGTCGATATCGTTCGGAAACGCCTAAAAAACAACTCGGAGAGTTAAATGAAACGTATGAAAGAAGGAATAGGCATGACGAAAGAACGACAAGAAGCAATACGAGACGTCCTGAGCCAGACTATCGACGACTACGAGCTAGTCAAGATCCCGGGATGGGACGACCAGCACTACGCGTCGCGTAAACGGGTCGAAGACTGTGAAGGGCGCTTCGGATGCAAACATATGTTCCCCCTCGATCTGGGGAACGGCGAGCGGGCACACATCTACTGGTGCCCCTCTCAGGAGGTCTCTCATTGATGGCCGCGGCGGACCATCAGAGAGGCCTTTTTCTTTTTGTGACCCCACGGGGAATCGAACCCCGATTTCGACCGTGAAAGGGTCGCGTCCTAGCCGTTAGACGATGGGGCCGTCTAACAAATTGCTGGGCTATACTATAACATTTTACGCGCACATGCTATCCTCTTTTGGATTGGAGGAGTGCCCGGAATTGGTAACGGACCGCTCTCGAAAAGCGGCGGGCGCAAGCCCTTGAGGGTTCAAGTCCCTCCTCCTCCGCCATAAAACCATGAAGATATTCGCAATAGAGACATCGTGTGATGAAACCGGCATCGCACTGGTTGAAACTACTTCACAGAAAAGCGAGGTGTCTATAAAAGTGCTCAGTGATTCCCTACTTTCCCAAGCGATGTTACACGCAGAGTATGGTGGCGTGTATCCAACACTGGCAAAACGCGAACACGCAAAGAACCTCGTCCCCCTAACCCTCGAAGTATTAAAGAAAGCAAAAATGCTCACTCAGGCCGAAACTCCCGAGGTACCAAGAGAGATCATAGGAGAAATAAAGGAGCAGCTAGAGCGCGAACCTGAACTATTTGTACAAATGGCAATGCTGCTCGCCCAAACGAAGAAGCCTGATATTGACACTATTGCAGTAACGCGTGGTCCTGGGCTTGAGCCCGCGTTGTGGGTTGGCGTGAACTTCGCAAAAGCCCTCTCACTGGCTTGGGGTATTCCCGTGGTACCCATCAACCACATGGAAGGACACGTCGCTGCAGCGCTAGCAACTGGATCAGAAGGCGAATATGAGATAGCGCCCCCTAAGCTCCCCGCGCTTGCACTACTTATCTCCGGTGGACACACCGAACTCGTACTCATAAATGACTGGCTCAAATATGAAAAGATAGGCTCTACACGAGACGATGCCGTGGGTGAGGCATTTGATAAATCAGCTCGCCTACTCGGCCTTCCCTACCCTGGCGGCCCAGAAATCTCAAAGCTTGCCCGAGCTGCACGAGATGAGAGCCTCGAGCAACCGTACTCGCTTCCTCGCCCGATGATAGACACCGACAATCTCGATTTTTCTTTTTCCGGGCTCAAGACGGCAGTGCGCAACATGGTGCAAGAGATTGGTGACCCCACGGATGAGCAGAAGAAGCAGGTCGCTCGCGAGCTTGAAGATGCTATCGCCGAGGTGCTTGTCGCAAAAACAAAACGCGCAATTGATGAGTACGGAATACAAACCCTCATCGTTAGCGGCGGTGTTTCGGCGAACACCCATATAAGGAGCGAATTAGAGAAAGTCGTGCAAGAGTACGAGGATACGAAGCTCTTCTTCCCCACCCCCAAGCTAGCGACAGACAACGGACTCATGATCGCTTTTGCCGCAGCTATGAACAACTCCCGCGACTTGAGTGTGCAGCTCGACGAACTGACGGCAAGCGGTAATCTCTCGTTGAGTTCTAGGTAGACAAGTATTTCTTTATGATATTGAGAGTCTCCCGGGCTGAAGTATCACGTACTTCTCGCGCAGGAACATTTACTTGTGCGAGCGCGCGATAGCGTTTTAAACGAAACTGCAGAAGCTTTGGATAGCTGCGGCGCACAGCTTCCTCAAAACTTCCTCCTCCCATTGACTGTAGAAAACCACACCACGCCACCGGCTTAGGATATTTGAAAAATCGCTCCACAAATTTTTCAAGCGACTCTTCCCCAACATCTAAATGAACAACCAGGCAATTGTCGTGAAGTGTCTTCAAGGTATCTCCACTGAGGTGTACTACACTGCCAGTCGTGTCGAATACAAGATTCTTTCCGTCGGTGCGCATCGATGATTGTCTTGTCAGCTTGTTTTCAAGCTCAAGGTATTTTGCTTCGCGCGCTTCGTATCTTTCGCTTGTCGGATACCCGAGCCAAGAAGAAATCTCCTCTATAGAGGCAAAGCCAAGTTCGCGATAGATACCCTCGTCAACGTGGAACCACAGAAAGTCGGTTTCGTCTCTAAGTATTTTTGAACGATAGCTCTTTCCCGCATTCGACATTCCTATAAAGGCAAGTCGAAGTGTTTTGTTTAGTACATGTGTGTCGAGTTCTTCTGGTTTGAGCAATTCTGTTTCCATAAATTTTGAGTGACCCCCGACTATCCAAGTGTAACATACCAAAAACAGCTACAGATATAGCCATATTAGACAACTGGTGCTACTATTGGCGAATATGTCTGACCAGAATCCAGTTCCAGAAAAGTTCCTAAAACCATACAATCCACAAGCAATCGAAGGGTCAATCTATAGTGCATGGAAGGAATCAGGGTATTTTAACCCTGACAACCTTCCGAATGAGCGTACTGAGAGTTTTTGTATCATCATGCCACCTCCGAATGCAAACGGCTCGCTTCACGCCGGCCACGCGTTGTTTGTGACGCTCGAAGATATCATGGTGCGCTTTGCTCGTATGCGCGGAAAGAAAGCGTTGTGGCTCCCTGGAGCAGATCATGCAGGGTTTGAAACTCAGGTGGTTTATGAGAAGAAACTCGAAAAAGAGGGTCGTTCGCGCTTCCAGATGACACGCGAAGAGCTCTACAAGGAAATTTGGGACTTCACCCAAGAGAATAAGAGCTTCATGGAAGGCCAGCTTGAACAGCTCGGTGCCTCATGCGACTGGTCGCGCATGCTCTTTACCCTCGACGATCGTGTCATTAAAACTGTTTACGATACATTCAAGCAGCTTGCCGATGATGATCTTGTGTACCGAGGAGCCCGTATCGTGAACTGGTGTCCGAAGCACCAAACTTCCCTCTCAAACCTTGAAACAAACGCTGAAGAACGCACCGACAAGTTCTACTACCTCAAGTATGGCCCTTTTACCATTGGTACTGCTCGCCCGGAAACCAAGTTTGGCGATAAGTACGTTGTGATGCACCCGGACGACGAGCGCTACAAGGAGTACAAGCACGGCGACACATTCGAGCTTGAGTGGATCAACGGGCCCATCACCGCAACCGTCGTGAAGGATGAGGCCATTGATATGGAATTTGGGACTGGCGTGATGACCATTACTCCGTGGCACGACTCTACTGACTTTGAGATCGCCGAGCGACATGGCCTCGACTACGAACAAATTATTGATGAGCGCGGTAGGCTCCTCCCTATCGCTGGCGAGTTCGAGGGCATGAAAATCCTTGAAGCGCGCGATAAAATCATCGAGAAGCTTGAAGGCAAGGGCCTGCTCGAAAAAATCGATGAAAACTACACGCACACAGTGATGACGTGTTACAAGTGCTCAAACCTGATTGAGCCTCAAGTTAGAAAACAATGGTTTATCAAAATGATGCCGCTTGCAGAGCCGGCCATTGAAGCAATCGGGAAGGATAAAGTACGTATCATTACCCCACAGCACAAGAAAGTTGCGCTTCACTTCCTCAATAATATTCAAGACTGGAACATTTCACGCCAAATTGCGTGGGGTATTCCGATTCCGGCCAAGATCTGTACAAAATGTGATGCGGGATTTGTCGATGTAGAAGATACGGTCACAAAATGTGCTGATTGTGGCGGCACGGTAGAGAAAGACCCTGACACTTTCGACACGTGGTTCTCATCAGGCCAGTGGCCATTTATCACACTTGGCTACCCTGAAGGTAACGACTTCAAAACATACTACCCGACAAGCGTGATGGAGACGGGGCACGATATTCTTTTCTTCTGGGTGGCGCGCATGGTGATGCTTGGTTTGTATCGAACCGGCGAGGTGCCGTTTAAAGACGTGTATCTGCATGGATTGGTGCGTGATGCCAAGGGTGCGAAGATGAGCAAATCAAAGGGTAACGTCATTAGTCCGCTTGAAGTATCTGAGCAATACGGCACCGATGCCTTACGCATGGGACTCGTCGTGGGAAACACACCCGGCACCGACTTGAACCTCGACCCGCAAAAAGTGAGCGCCTACAAGAAGTTCGCGAACAAGCTTTGGAATGTTGCCCGCTTCGTACTCACCGAGACAACTGATTTTGAGTTCGGGACTGAGGTGGCGTTTGCCTCCGAAGACGAGGAGATCATGAGAAAAATTGATGAACTATCCAAAGAACTAACAGACGATATGGAGCAGTACCGCTTTCATCTTGCAAGCGAGAAAATCTATCACTACGTATGGCATGAGCTGGCTGACAAAATTATCGAGGATAGCAAGCCCGTCCTGCAGGGCGACGATGAGCGAAAGAAGCGCTCACGTCAAGCTACACTATATACACTCCTCACTACGTCGCTCAAAATACTCCATCCGTTTATGCCATTCGTGACCGAAGAAATTTGGCAATCACTTCCTCAGAAAGATGCAGATATGCTCATCGTGGCCCCATGGCCTACTCAATAGAATGCTACAATTGTAGACAATGGAATTGCCAGTAGTTGTTTATGCTGCGCTAGGCGGTATTTTGCCTGCCCTCGTGTGGGTATGGTTCTGGAATAGAGAAGACGCAAAGCATCCTGAACCAAAGCAACTGATTGTTGCTGCTTTTTTAGTGGGAATGGTAACTGTTGCAGCTGTCATCCCGCTGGAAAAAATGGCCACTGTTTTCCTCTCAGGTACAGCAATGGTCGTGGCCTGGGCTGCGATTGAGGAAATAATGAAATTTGCCCTTGCCTACTTCACCGTGCTTTCACACAAGGCAAATGATGAGCCAATCGACCCTCTTATTTACATGATTACGGTTGCACTTGGGTTTGCTGCGGCAGAAAATACACTTTTTTTAATCGATCCTATCTCAAACAGCGGTATTATTGAGAGCATCCTGACCGGCAACTTTCGATTCCTGGGGGCCACGCTTCTTCATGTTTTGGCGTCCTCTGCTGTCGGTCTTATGTTGGGACTCGCATTTTATAGGCGAAAGTTAGTCAAATTCTGGTACGGCGCTATAGGTCTTATCCTAGCAATAATTTTGCACGGGTTATTTAACTTCTTTATACTTAAAAGCAACGGCAACGAGCTTATGCAAGTATTTATGTTTGTCTGGATAGGCTTGATATTGCTGCTCATAGCTTTTGAGCATGTTAAGAGAATTACTAGAAATTAGCATCTGCAATTATGCGTAAACCTTCATTCTTTCAGAGACTCACCGGTTCTATTTCGCCTGACGACTATGATGATCTCTTTGACGGTGACCACGCAGAACACGGAAAGACACAGCCCTCCGCCGTTGAGTATGAAGAGGCTGGTGACCGCACGCTCTCTTCTGACCAAGTCGCGCCGCAAAATCATGATCGCCCCGCTCCTTCTGCTTGGGATCAAATTGAGGAAGTAGAACAGGAAGGAGAACTCTCGGTAGATATTTATCAAACCCCCGATGCAATTGTGGTTAAGGCCCTAGTAGCAGGGGTCAACCCGAACAGTATTGATATATCCCTTACGCGCGACATGATGACTATTCGCGGTAATCGGGAAGAACACAAGGAGGTGACCGAAGAAAACTACTTTTATAAAGAGTTGTACTGGGGCTCGTTTACTCGCACCATTCTTCTTCCCGAAGAAGTTGATGTAGACATGGCAGAGGCAACCACTAACCACGGTATCCTCGTAATTCGCCTGCCAAAGATAAACAAGGAGCGAAAAACAAAGCTTAAAGTAAAATCATCGACACGATAAGTGAAAAACCCGCCCACTCGGCGGGTTTTTTTAGACTTCTAGCTCTTCTTTCTCTTTTTGTATGGCGTCGTGCCACGCGGCCATATTGCCAGTTACTATCGCTTCTTTCTTCATCTTGTAGTTGCTGTAGAGTTTATCTACCCAGGCTGGATCCTTTTGTAAAAGCTTTAGCACCGGCTTAAGTGCATTCTCCTTTGTTTGCGCAAACACCTCAGAAAACTCACGCTTTTCTTCGTTAGTGAGGGTCTTTGAGGTTTCAATTATTTCGTGGATTTGTTGAAACGTATTCCGGCCCATGGCTATCAGTTTTTCATAGCATTATGCTCTTTGCAAGAGTACAACAAAGAGCGGCATGAGGGCCACTCTTTGTTATTTGGTGAGAAATCACCTCAATTGAAGCTTTTTCTACTCAACCACCATTGAAGTAATAGCCCGAAAGGCATCAGCCACGTCACTAGAATCTCCGCTAAGAGCCTGATCTTCTAATTCTCGCGCCTTGCTTTTGTCCAGCATATTGCTTGTGGTGAATGATAACGTGGATTTCATACGCACTCTCTATGTTAGTCAACAATTCTTTGCTGCGTATCGTTGCAAAGAGAGCGTGCCACCCTTAGGAGCAATTCTACCACGCTAGCACCCTGCACTAATCCACATCCCGTATCTGCGAAATATTTTTCCTAGTCTGTCTATAAGCCCAACAGGAAAAAGCGCCACAATTGGCGCTTTTTCAGACTGTGCTCGGGGCCGGACTCGAACCGGCGACCCTTCGCTCTTCAGGCGAATGCTCTAAACCAACTGAGCTACCCGAGCCTACTGATTACCAAAGAAGTCTACACCAGGAATGTTTTCTAGCAAGGCTTTGAGTTCCTCGGGATTGAGACCGCCTTGCAGACGCAGACTCGCTTGTTGCGCCTGGCTTGTTGTTTCTTGTATTTGGGAATAAGTACCTAGAAGGTCTCCGAGTATGGGCTGGAAGATGGTCAAATATAAATATACCGGAATGCCAAGCAGGGCTGCATAAAGCACTATTTTAAATATCGTCCCCCAAAATGCAGCGCGCTTCATACTGCGGAGCATTTGGTTGTTGTGCAGCGCTAGATCATACGTTTTCTTCAGTAGCTCTTCGTGATCTGGCATACGTAAATTATAACAAAGACCTATCGTAGTTTGTCTGCATACTTGTCCAAGAATGTAGGTAACTGCGAGTGTTTCGGGTTAGGTAACGTGTCCATGTTGAACCAGTCAACCGCTTCAAATTTGTGTGGCTCCCCATTGTCCGCTCCCTCTGGATTTACCAGCACCTTAAAGTCCAAAGCTATCCAGTGACTCTTTTTGTCTCCGCTCTCACGATGTACTTCGCGGTACCCCAAGAACTCATAGTCGACAACATCGACACAGTATTCCTCTTTTATCTCCTTACGTAGGGTGTTTTCTATAGAGTCGTAGTGCTCCAGTCCACCTCCACCAATATCCCAACAACCGTGCTCATCACGACAATTAATACTGCGCTTACTCATGAGGACTTTCCCGTCCCCGTCATGGCAAAAGAAAACTATCGTAATCCCGGTAAAATCCTCCCCTTTGTTCATAAACAATATTTTACCATTTTTGTGCCCTCGGCATGAGTCGAACATACATTTCTCCTTACAGGAACTGTACACCCTGAGGCTCTTTTGTTTTCGCTCCGCTCACAAAACAGCACGCAAGGTCTTGCGAAAGCCCCACGGACTTTCGCACCCTACGGAGGAAGCGTGATACCTGCCCCGTAGCCATTGCTCGTTTCGTTGTTGTGCTCTCGCCAAGAGTCGAACTTGGATCTAGGGTTTAGGAAACCCTTGTTCTATCCATTGAACTACGAGAGCAATGTGGTAACTACGAGGACATCAAAAATACTCTAGCACAAAACCCGCCTTCGTAGCGGGTCATGCGCACATATTTGAAATTCAATTATATTCTCAAAAGACTGCGTATACGTCCCTCGTCGAAACCAATCACCATGTCGTCGCCAATGAATATCACTGGAACACCCATCTGGCCGCTTCGTGTGACCATCTCCTGCGCCTTTTCTTGGTCTCCTGCCACGTCGTGCTCGGTGTATTCAACGTTGTTCTCCTTGAAAAACTCTTTTGCCTGCTGGCAAAAGTGACACGTTGGAGTACTGTAGATTACTACTTGTTTATCGCTCATGAGTTGTTTTATATGCTTCTAACGCAACCAGTATAACATAACTAGCTTAGTGTCCTTCCCTGTATCTGGTGTATTTCTTGAAAAAAGTAAGGTGAGATAGAGCACGGTCTTCATATAACTGATTTATGACTTGAGAGCGACACAGTTTGCTGCCAGGTGTAAGCGTAGTCGCTATTTCAGTATCCAAAGCTTAGACTCGGATAGAGACGGCGCCCCCAGCATTTATCTTTTTGTGCGGCTAGGGAGAATCGAACTCCCGACTAGTGCTTGGGAAGCACTCATTTTACCACTAAACTATAGCCGCAAGTGAGGTCAGAACAAAAGACCTCTTTCATTTTACTCAAACGCAACAATATATGCTTTGCATATAGCCGCTACTTGAACCCAAAAAACACTATTATTTTCTCCCACACGGTAGGTTTGGCAAACTCTGTTACCAGCTCTGTGTCGGGTGCGTCAACTAAGACAACAAGGCGCTCGCCCTTTCTACCTACATCAAACTTTTGCCTCAACTCCTCTTCAAGGCCACGTTCGGTGTTGAGTCGATTTAGCTCCGCTTGTAGCGCCGCTTCCCTTGATCGAAGTTCGGTCAAGTCTTTTTCTGCCATTTTTCGATTTTCTCTGGCGAACGAGGCCTTTTTATAGACACTCCACGTTCCATTGGCAAATAAGGCAAACACAATGACAAGGGCCACGAGACCCGCTTTCCCAAATATAATCTTTTGCAGCAGGTGTTTTTCCTTGATCCTGAGCATGTGCTACTATTGTATCATTATGAGTTTCTTGTTCGATGAAAAGACTCGCAAGGCGATGAAGTGGATCTGGGGTGCATTCGCAGTGTTAATCATCGTCAGCATGGTAGTGCTCTACGCGCCTGGAATCATTCCCGGGGCATAATGCCGTTATCTTACTCAGACCGCATTACCTTCATGAACGCTTCGTGAGGAATATGTACCTTACCGCGCGCAAGCGCTTTCTTCTTTCCTTTCTTCTGCTTCTCAAGAAGCTTATTCTTTCGCGTTACGTCTCCACCGTAGAGCTTCGCTGTAACATCCTTGCGCATTGCAGAGATCTTCTCCCCGGCAATAATTCTCCCCTTGCTTCGTGCTTGAATCTTTAGTACGAACTGTTGTTTGGGCAGAACGTCCTTGAGCTTTGCGACCATTTCTCGAGCCTCTTCTTCGACACGACGCTTGGACACTATCCTGCTAAACGCCGGGGCGAGTTCTTCGGCGATAAGAATGTCAAGTCGCGTAACCTCAGCGTCACGTTTCCCTATTTGCTCATATGAAAGCGAAGCAAACCCTGAGGATACATTTTTAAGCTTATCAAAGAAGTTGCGCATCATCTCGCGAAGCGGCATCTCACTCACAAGTTGCGTTCGTCCGTCTGGCATGGTCTCAGTGGCAACTACACTTGCCTCGTGGTCGTGTAGTAGCTGCATTATTCCCCCAATATACTCAGCAGGTGCCAAGATGCTCGCTTTTACCCACTCTTCGCGAACTCCTTGTGCCTCACCATCATTTGGAAAGCGAGTTGGTGTATACACAGTATCAATTGAGCCGTTCTTTAGCGTTACCTCATACACCGTGGTCGGAAGTGTCACGATGAGCTCTAGGTCGAACTCTCGTCGCAAACGCTCGGTTATAATCTCCATGTGAAGCATCCCCAGAAAACCGCAGCGAAAACCACGACCCATAACTCCCGAAGATTCCTCCTCATATGAAAGCGATGAATCCATCAAGCGCAGGCGCTCGAGCGATTGTCGCAGTAGCGCCAGGTCATCCTGACTCTCTGGATACACACTCGCCCAGATAACAGGACGTGGTTCCATGTAACCCGATAAGGGTTTCGCGGTTGAACGAGCTCCAAGAACCGTATCTCCAACGCTTACGATTCCTGGCTTTTTGATACCAGTGACGATGTAGCCGATCTCACCCGAAACGAGCTCTTCACGAGGCTCCTCGTCGGGTGTAAATACACCTACTTCAAGAGCTGCAAATTGATCTCCGGCCGCTGCAAACTTAACTTTATCTCCCTTCTTTAGTACTCCGTCGGCAATTCGGACAAAAAGTATAATGCCGCGGTGGTCTGAATACTGAAAGTCGAAAATGAGCGCACGCAAATCGTCTTCCTCTTTCTTGGGGGCAGGAACATCCCGTACAACTACGTCGAGCAATTCTGATACTCCCTCGCCTGTCTTTCCGGAGGTAGTCAAGACCTGTCCCTCATCTATTTCGAGTAGTAACGCAAGCTCTGCCTTGATGTCTTCGGTGCGTGCAAGCGGAGAGTCAACTTTTGAGAGTACCGGGATAACCTCCAAGCCCTGCTCGCGTGCCAAGTGAAGTACCGAAAGTGTTTGTGCCTGAACACCTTGAGTTGCATCTACCAGCAGCACGACCCCCTCAACTGCCTTGAGGGCCCGCGATACTTCGTATGAGAAGTCGATATGCCCAGGGGTGTCTATGAGATTGAGCGTATACTCTCTCCAGTTCATGCGAACCGGCTGCATTTTGATCGTAATGCCTCGCTCGCGCTCTAATTCCATTTTGTCGAGCACCTGATCACGCATTTTGCGCGCCGGTACTGTCCCAGTTACCTCCAGCATTCGATCGGCAAGAGTGCTCTTGCCATGGTCTATATGCGCAATTATGGAAAAATTTCTTATCTTATTCATATGTCTTGCTTGTCGCCTGCCCCGTAGCCAACCGATCGGAGCAGGGTTGCGGTACTGGGGCGATCGATGTGGGCCAAGATGGCAAAGTTTTGAAAATTCTCCATGAGTTACATATCTGTACCACGTTCCGTTCCCCCTGAAAAGATAGGGATGTAACGCCAAATCTTATGATGGAGTGTCTCCCACACCTCCTTAATTTCCCTGTTTTGGAGAACATGCAAAAGTACTACCCCCGCCGCTATTCCGGCCACCCCGGCAAAAAGCCCAAGCAAGAATACTCCTATAAATGTATTGATATCAAGTACGTTGTCGAGAATATCCAGTGTTTGATATGCAAAAAAGCCGGCCACTACAGCAGCAGAGAAACTCTCAAATAGCGGTTTCCCAATACGGCGACGAAACACCCCGAAGTCACGCTCATACAGTATTGAGAAGATGAGTACGTTTACCACGGAGAATATCGCGTATGAGAGCGGGAGCATGAGTATCTCGGTACCCCTAATATTTTCAACACGTAGCAGTTCTTCCACAAAAAAACGCCACACATCGTTTTGCTGAAATACTATGGTCAACCAGTACCCTCCCCCGACGACTCCCACAGCAGTAGCGACATTCACCAGTAACGGCTTCATCGTTTCTCCGGCCGCATAGTAGCCTCGTACAAACAGTAATGACAATGCTTGCGCCGTAAGGGATATTATAAACAGTGCAAGGGCCGCAGATGTGAGACGCGTGTCGGCCCAGTCGAACGACCCGGAACCAAGAATTACACGTACTATGTGTGCACGAAGCACGACCACAAGCGACATAAGAGGAATAGACCAAAATATGATATGCCTCGACGCTGTAATAATTTGGTCACAAAATTGACGAGTCTGTCCTTTTGAAAAAAACCGTGCGAGTGTCGGAAATGCGGCTACCGAATAACTCGCCCCTATAATGGAGAGCGGAGCGGCCTGCAGATTGAAGGCAAGGGAGAACACCGAAACCGAACCCGCACCAAGAGTCGCTGCCATGGCTATGAGCACCAACAGCGCCAGCTGATTTGCCGAAATAGAGATAGTCCGAGGTATTGAAACTGAGATAATTCTCCAGAGCTTCCTTGGTCGCAACCTAAGGTCGGCAGGTCTCAGGTAACCAACGCGCAGAGCAAATGGAACTTGTATCCCCATGTGCAATAACGCACCCAACACAACGCCATACGCTATTCCCGGCATACCAAAAAGCGGGTAGAGGCCCACTATGCCAAATAGTATACCTATATTGTACAACAGCGGAGCAATGGCATAGAGAAGGTATCGTCCATGTACTTGAGTCACGCTGGCCAAGATCCCTGAAAACCCAAGAAAAATAGGTTGTAACAACAGAATCCTGCTCAATAGTATCAAAAGACCATTTTGCCGGGAAACCAAGTCCGGGAAAAGCAAGCTGAGTAACTGTGGCAAAAGAAACCATAGTATAGTTGTTACTATAAGCATCAGCGTGGAGAACCCCGCCATCACATTCCCCATTATTGTATGCCTGTCCGAGTTGCTATCCGGTTGTGTTAGGATTGGCACCAGGATAAATACCGAAACCAAAGATGCAATAGACACGAATACGATATCTGGAATACGAAACGCCGCATAGTAAATGTCGAGCATCTCACCCGCTCCAAACGTCGCAGCCAACAAGCGGTCACGATAAAGGGCCAGGAGCGTAGAAAACAGGGCGAAAGATCCCAACAAATATGCTGCCTCATGGAGACCCTTTACTTCTCCCTCTACAAAGTTAAATAGCTTCTGCATACCTGGTCAGTAAAAATAGCCTAACGTAAGAGCTTGTGTCCAATCACAAAAGTACAAATCTGCCGAATGCTGGCGAGTTAGGAGCACAAGCGTACACGCCCGTCCGTAGAGCCATTTTCCACTGACGGGCATGATGGGCAGCCTAGCACAGTTTACTGCCTGTCCGAAATGGGCAGCGGCTCCAGTGCTGATATTATAGGTGCATTTTCTCCCAACGCTTCAAAGGCTGACTTTCCTTCAGTAAGAGCGGTAACTATCGCCTGCACTTCCTCATTGTCCGGATTAAGGGACGCGACTCGCTCGAATACGGCAAGAGCCCCTTCTGCATTACCCAGTTTGTCATACGATAGCCCAAGGAAATATAACGCGTTTGCGTAATTCGGGTTTACCGCGACCGCGCGTTCGAGCACCGGTATCACTTTTTCGTATGTCCCCATGCTGTAGTGCAAGACTCCTAGCTGAAACAATAGCCCCGCATTGCCCGGTTGAAGCAGTACTGCAGATTCTGTCGAGCGTATCGCCTCGGCCGCATTTCCTTCCCGTATAGATATCTGAGAGAGAATATAGTAGGCGTCCGTATAGTTGCCTTTTAGGGTGACAGCCTCCTGTGCATACGCTCGCGCGCCTTCCAAATCTCCTTGACCAAGAGCAAGACGGGCCAAATTTACCTGAACTATTGGATTATTTGGATTTCGAGTCTGGGCTTCTTGAAGTGCCGAAACCGCACTTTCGTAGGCTCCTTCAACGTTCAGGGAAGCCAGGCGTGAATATACATCTGCAAGCAAAAGCCAGTTTCTGTAGTTGTCTGAATCTGCGGCAACAACCGCCCGCGCCGCAGCAACAGTGTCAATTATCACCTTTTGAAGTTTGGCCTGCTGTGCCTCCTTGTCCTTTACTTGTTCACCGAGGGTCTCCGAAAGACGTACGAGGCCTACATTCGTCTTTAGCTGAGAGCTTCGAATATCGCCAGTGAAAAGTGAGGCTCGGTCCGCTAAGTAATCTGCCCGGTCCAGATTGCCACTGTTTGCTTCCACAACGGCACGCGATAGCATGGCTCCTGCCACAACCCGCTCGATATGGATGAGGAAAGTCCCGAATGCTACAGTCACTGTCACAAGAACAATACTTGTAAGCGCCAGACCGGAAGCGTAACTTCTTTCTGTCCGTAGCTCATGCGTTCGTATTATTCTGGCGGCGTGTGCTGCGGCAACCGCAGCTCCCGTAAACATAAAGGCGTATGCCAGCATTACCGTCTGGGGCACGTAAATAATCGAAAGCACCCACAAGTATGCGGCACCTATGTATGAAGATACTACTATGTATCTAAGTGGTGGCGGCACAATACGCCGAGCGAACACCTGGAGTCCAAGACGTGCAAATGCTGCGAAAAACAGCAACCACAACAGGCCTACTACGATCCCCCCTGTGATGAATGCGCTTGGTACGAAACCAACGCCGAAGGCAAAATCTGTATTCCAAAACGACGTTTCGTTTACAGAAAGAGGTTTGTGGTCTACCCAGGCTTCCTTGAAAGCGTTTGGCCCAACACCAAATAGTGCGTTTTGTTGATACACTCCAGTACCAACTGCTACTGTCCCCTCCCATGAGGGACGCACATCGACAAATGCCACCCCAAAAGTACTAGATATCCGCTCTCCTATTGCATTACTACCCATGAGAAATACGACACTTACTACCAAAACAAGTATGCTCGGAAGCAGTCGCGTCCATGGTACAGACGGTACAAAACGTCCACTCTCTTGATCATAGGATGCATCTGAGAACATGTACGCCGCAAACAGGAACGTTATAATCGCAAGTGTCGCCCACACTGCACTGAGGTTGACTACCGCAAGCAAGAATAGTGAGATGAACACAATCACATACAAGCCGCCACGAACTGTTTTTCTTGCAGAGAAAAGTGCGAGGCCAGCTAGTGATAGTAGTAGAACCAGGCCACTCAATACGGCGAGGTCGTTCCAACTACCAAGCGTTGTGGCAGTTGGATCTGTTGAAAATAGACCAGGCAAAATGACGTCTGCACCAAATGTAAGGCGCACGATCTGAAAAACTCCGATTACAAGAAACGAGGCGAAAACCATCTGATGCAAGCGGATAAAGTGCGACACTTTTCGTGTCGTGAGTGCAACTGCTGAGAGAGCGCCGACAAACGTAAACATTCCGAGCACGGTATCTCTTTCAAATCCAAATCCAATGAGTGAATTTATTACATCCCCCGACAACACCGCAGCCAGGAAGTAACCCGCGACAAGCAACAACGCAACCCGCACTACATTCGTGTTTGGGAGCTCGGCTGCCCGTTCGTTGAGGCGAGCGACAGACCATGCGATTAAGGCAGCAAGAACTCCGAATGCCAAAACCCCCATCTTGACTATCGGCAGCGGCAGCCACCCGATTGGCAATGTTGCAAGCGGAAGTAGAAATATGACCGCAAGAATTAAGTATCGGGACACGTTGTCCAGTCGTCTTAAAAATGCACCCCCGCTGTTTGAATCGTTCATGTTAAATATATACAGCTAATGCGTTAATTATATCAGTCTCCGTTGCATTTCGTATCCACACGAAAAAACCGCCCCTTTCAGGACGGTTTCTTCATATTGTGCAGCTCGTGTCTATAAGCCGAATTCTGTCCCCAAACCTGTGCCCAGGCTTGGTGTGTAGTCATTTATCTTGCGTTACTGTTGCCAGTAACATCTTTGCGGCACCCAGAACTTCAAAGAAGTTAAGTACGGCCTTGCACGCAGGTAGGAATTTTGCCGTTTCACCCTCTACGTCTCCGTAGAGATTCACCCCGAGGGGTGCCCTCACATCTCTGTTTGGGCGTCACTGCTCGCATCCCTAAGATTGCTCTCGACGGGCGTTACCCGCTACCCTGCTACTCAAACAAGTTGAGTGCGTGTTCGGACTTTCCTCACTCCACTTTCCAGTTAACTGGAAAGTTTCGCGCGACTACCTAACACGAGCCTCGCTATTATACAATGTCTATCTCCCTTGTAAAGAACTTATTTGCATCAACTTCCTAGCAAAACTTTGACTTAGGTTGTTTTCTTTCTTAGTCTCTTCTGCTTTCTGTCCCAAGGAGAAGTTGCGTAGTAAGACCACTTTCTAGTTGAAATATTGCTAACGTCCTCCTCTAGACGCTTCAAGTATTTACCTAACCCTTTTCCAGTAACAAATTCTATCTGGAATTTACCAGGACGAGACTGCGCGAATCGACGAATACGAGATTCGTCTGACTCACTACTAGTAGACAAAAGTGCGAGGAGGTCATCCTCCCGCTCTTTTGTTAGTCGGTTTTCTGGCCTCTTATCCATATATGTTTCCGAATTGAAGTCAAATCCATATTGCACGAGGTGATTTTCTCTTACTTCCAAGTTCCCGTCATATTTCGCAAAAAACATTTGTCCACTAAAGACAGCCAGAGGAAAGTACAAATTCTTTTTGTGATTATTTCCACGACTCGCTATGTCAAAAGCTGCTTTAGGTAGCTTAAGTACACATTCGTCGATTTGCAGCTGGTCGCCCTTCTTTAGTGTGTGCTTCTTCAGGCAGATGTAATTCTGTGCTAACGGGACATCATGATCCAAGGCTTGCATATGACTAAAAAGTCTTGATTTTCTGAGTTCGTAGGCACTGGGCTCATGCATTAAGTAGGCAAAGTAGCGAGCAGGCTTTTTGTCCGAGCAAATAAATACCCAAGCATCTTGTAGGCTGTGCTTACATTCGATAACTAGGTTCACTCGCACCTTATCGACGATTTTAAACGCTACTATATCAATCTCGCGCTTCTTCCCTCCTTCCAAATCGAGAAAGTATTCGTTAACTTCCACTTCGTACCCCTTACGCTGCAAGAACTCAGCTATCTCCATCTCAAATGGGAAGCCTGTTTTGACAAGTGATCTCCTCACCTTGTCAGCGGTAAGGATTTTCTCCTTGGTTTGTTTTTTGGAATAGTCTGCCATATTCAAGCAGTTTACGTGTGTTCTGCTCACGTTACAAATTGAAGCCTCATTTTTTGGATGAAGTATGAGAAGACGCACGGGAGAAACGCCGCGAGCCAGATTTAATCTATTTTTGGATGAAATGCGCGACGCGCAAGCAAAAGAGCCCGAGGCGTACTAGACGTACGACGAGGGCTCTTTTGCGTAGCGTAACAAAGCA
This sequence comes from Patescibacteria group bacterium UBA2105, assembly GCA_002331495.1. Taxonomy (GTDB): domain Bacteria; phylum Patescibacteriota; class Minisyncoccia; order Phycocordibacterales; family UBA2100; genus UBA2100. The sequence goes on from DCYR01000019.1 coordinate 26,080, forward strand.
GTTCGCCAAAAATAGATTAAATTTCGATTTCGCAGACGTTCCCCGCGCACGCAAGTTCACGTTTTACATCCGTCTCATCACGCTGCTCGTAGGTAATTAACTTCGAGTAGTCGACGTCCTTGACTGTTTCGTAGAGCTTCTCATATGTTTCTTTGTCGATTGCCTCGTACGGTGCAAGTTGGTAGACGTGCTCTGAGCGCGGTAGGAATGAAAGTCCACCAACAATGTCCCAGTTCTCATACACCCAGTTGGCCACCTTGATCCACTCGTCGTTACCAATTGAAACGGTTACCGATGGGTTGTGCTCCGTGTAGTTAAGCTTTACGTCCTTCCAGTGCTCGAGCTGATCGAGTGCTGTGATGTCGTCTTTGAGAATTGCCCCTTTAGGTGCCTTCACCGGGAATTCAAGAACGTAGGTGTTTGCATCCTCCATCGTCTGTCCTACCTCTGGGTGATATGGCACGCCCTGGTCTTTAAGCATCTTGAAGAGCGTATCAGTTGATGAGATTCGAATGCGACGAATGTAGTATGCAGAGTTTCGTGGGTGCATACCTGATGCACAGTCGAATGTTTGCGATACGGTACCTGATGGCTTCACACATGTGGTTGAAGTCGATTGTGGGATACCGAATTTCTTTGCGTACTTTTTGTTTACCTTGTTTACCTCATTCTTTAGCTTTTTCAGTACTTCTGGCTTTCGTACGGTGTCGCAGTCCCACTGCCCCGTGAGTGATACTCCAAGAAGGCGCTCTGCTGAACAATTCTCTGTCCAATCTTTTGATAGGTAGCCAAACTTTGTGAGTGATGACTGATAGGTTCCTAAAATTGTTGCGAGTCGTGCTTTGCGCAGCAGTGTCGCCTCGCTGTCTCCCTTACGGCAAATTACTTCTGAGAGATTACAAAACTGCTTCGACTGTAGGATAATCTCGCCACACGGGTTGGTGCCAAGGTTGCCAATCTCCCCCGCCCACTCAACATTCTTGTATTTCTTTCGTAGGAGCTCAACGCGTCGCTCTGGTAGCGTGTCTGTTAGGTTTCCTCGGTTGAAGATACCGCGCTCACCGGTGCCGCTCTCCATAAGAGAGACCCATTCGTCGACAAACTGTTCGTTACTTGGCTTCTCCTCGTACACGGCTGAGTTATTGGCGATTGAGCGGTGTGGGTCCGTCATGTAGAACTGCCCCTTCTTCGCGTCTCGCACCGCGTCATCATCGAGGTCTGAAAGTGAAATCATTGCACTGCGTCGTACACCACCGGCAACAACACACTCACCAATCTTACAAATGATGTCGTGTGCATCGATGTTGCGTAGACGTCTACCCTGGCGCTCCATAATGCGCTCACGCGCAAAGGTTAGGAGACTGCGAAGTGGGTCCGGACCCGAGCTCTTACCACCCATAGTCTTGAGTCGTGCTCCTGCCGGGCGAAGTTGTGAGAGGTCGAACTCGATGTCTTTTCCGTCGTACCACGTTCGCAAACCAAGAGTTAGCGCGTCGCACCAACCCTCTTTCGAGTCGGCCACAACGTGCGTCTTTAATTTTTGCCCGATTTGCTTTTTGATCTGTGGAAGCTGCTGAATGTTCTGACTCTCTACCGAATACCCTACTCCCGTTCCACACATCGAGAGGTACATAATTTCTGCAAAGTCGGTAAGTTTTGTTGGTGCAATAAATGAACAGTTGTATGCACATACGTTACACCTGCGAGCAGCTTCGCCTGCAAACTGCATGAGTCGCATGCTTGGCATCACTTCCTGTTTAAGAATTCCTTCTCGTACCTCTGCGTACTCTGCATCGGTGAGTTTCTTTCCGAGATTCTCTCTCATGAAGTCGATATAGCGGTCGACTGTTTCTATCCATGTCTCGCGACGACCCTCTTCTTTTATCCAACGTGCGTACGAACGTAGGTACACGAACTCGCCGAGCGGATTGTTCTTGAAATATTTTTTACTCTCAGCTACAAGCTTTCGTACGTGCTCTGGAACTTGGATTCCTTCGTCGTAGCGAAGCTTTGCGCGCTCGGCACGATAGATAATGTAGCTCTTAGCAGTGTTTACGTAGTCAGAGAGAATGAGCTGGCGTTCAACTTCGTCTTGAGTTCCCTCAACACTCGGGATAAAGTCCTTGTGCTTGCGCGCAGTGCGCACCAAATCACTTACAACGCGATACGCAACCATCGTTGCTTCCTCCGGAGAGCCTTCGCCGCTTGCCGCCATCGCCTTTCCTATGGCTTTTTCAATCTTCGTGAAGTCAAAAGGAACGATTTTACCATTTCGTTTGCGAATACTAGGAACAAACTTGTTGTATTTTCCCGAGTCAGATGCTTGCTTCGTACTTTTTTTTATTTTGCCTGAGCGACTCTCTCGCACCTTCTTCGTTGTTGAAGATTTTATTGTCATGCGCGTTGTAGATTTAGTTGGTAACGTCTCGGAAATCGAGTCCTATGTTCCATTCTACCTCTCAGAGTTGGACTCCGATGAAAAAATCCTGTGGATAGCACAGGATGGTACACAACCTTATTTATGTCTATAGATGTTTCTACTCCAAACCAGTTACTATGTCACCAATTTCTATGTTATAGAGTTCAGAAAAGCCTGCGACTACCTCCAGAATGTAATATGCGTCATCTTGTGGTTCATAAATCTCCGGATATGACTCTGGTTGTGCATTTTTCCATATGTCAACAATCGCACCCTTGCCGTCAATCCAATATACATCTATTGAGAATTTCATATTCCGCATCCAAATTGGATATCTACCTGCCTCTTCAAACACAAAAAGCATGCCCTGATCCTCAGGGATGCGATCACGGTTTGAAAGCCCGTTAATTCGCTCCTCTGTGCTGTCCGCCACTTCCACTCGTAGCGGCACACCCCCGACAGATATTTTTTTGAGGTACAGGCCCTCGGGCTCGTACGGAAAGATAGAACCGCCGAGCACGCCTGTAGCCAAAAGTCCCAGCAAGACTGATATGAATAGAATTAACCCAACGAGCATTGGCTTGTCAGCATCGTACATAGTTAATAGTATAACGTATTCATTATAGAATGTGAGCATGGCAACTGGAGAATACCCAATAAGAATAAATCGCTACTTGCTTTTGAAAAACTACTGTTCGCGACGTGAAGCCGACCGTCTCATCGAACAAAAAAAGGTATTCATTAACGGAGTTCCTGCAGTACTCGGACAAAAAGTGAACGAGGGAGACGAGGTGCGAGTTGCAGAAGAGGTTGAAGACCGTGTATACAAGTATTACTTATATAACAAGCCGCGCGGAATCGTGAGTCATCTGCCCAGGTCGCGCAAGCATCAAGCGGACAATCCGCACCGTGACGAACAGGCAGTAGAAGATGTATCCGGACTCGGTACCTCGGTGTCTGTAGTAGGACGACTTGATAAGGATTCACACGGCCTGATGCTCCTCACTGACGACGGGCGAATAGTCGACGCCATCCTCAATCCAAAATACGAGCATGAACGTGAGTACGAAGTACGAGTCGATAAGTATCTAAAGGAATCGGACCTCAAGAAACTTTCGCGAGGAGTGAGTATAGAGGGCTATATCACCAAACCCGCAAAAGCGACTCGACTTGGTGATAACTCCTTTGCTTTGACTCTTACAGAGGGCAAAAAACACCAGATTCGTCGAATGTGTGCCGCGCTTGGCTACCAGGTTCGGGACTTGAAACGTATACGCATGATGCACCTCGTACTAAATGTGGAAAGCGGAAAACATCGCCCTCTCACTGACAGTGAAAAAAGAGAGCTTCTTAGAAAAACCGGGGTCACTTCCAGAGACTCACAATAATTGCAATACTGAGGGTGGTTACGAGCCAATATCCCGCATTGATTGCAGCATACGTGACATGCTTTCTCTCCCATAATACCGAGCTGAGGAGTATTGGCCCCATGAAGCCAAGCCAAATCCAGAAACCAAGTTCAAGCGCGCTGCCTACGGTAACAGCTCCCCACACGAGTGCAAATTGCGACATAACCCACGAAAGTATTAGAGCAGCGATAAAAGCTGAGAGGACCAGTTGCGGCATTTTATTCTTTGTGTCCTCATCATCCGCCGTATCAATGCCTGCAAGTCGCAACCATGTAGAGCCGAATATCGCTGGCAGATACCAGATAAAACCTATCACCACCGCAGCGATCCCTCCGGCAAATACGGTCCATATATTTACGTCAAAAAACATAGTGAGCACAGTGCATGGTTAATATATAACATTGTGCATCTATTCGTTTATGTTGTCACGTGCCCCCTCAACCTCCCAAAACGTAATACCAAAACGCAGCTGCTTCTCGGAGTATGAAGAACGGCTCCCGTGTATATCGTCGTTGTAGGTAGTCACTTCCCATCACTTCAAAGTCCAAACCCTCTCTTTGCGTTGCGAGTAGGCTAATCCGAGCCAAGTGAAAGTCGTTCGACACCAACAGGTACGAACGTGACGTGTCCAAGTTTAAAATCGTTTGTTTTGTGTTGCTTCCTTTATAGTCAAGTTCTATATCGTCGGGTGCCACCCCCCGCTTGTATGCAATATCGAGCATGACATCAACCTCATGTTTATTGTATGCCGAATCGGATCCCGAAAATACAAGGCAGTTCACCTGACCACGCTCGTATGCGTCGATACCCGCGTACGTACGGTCACGAAGTGCTGGAGATGCTTCGCCCCCTGGCCACACCGCAGCGCCAAACACCACGGCGCAATCACGTGTAGTCGTATCACCCTGCACATAGAACGACACAATGTATGCAACGGTTCCCATACCTGCGAGAACAACTACAAACACCAATGCTATGGCTATGTTAAAAAGAGACTTCAAGAAAGCTGTCAAATTATATATTTGAAGTGTACCAAACGCTTTACTAAAGGCTACTTGGGACCTGCTGACTTTCTCTTTCGAGCTGCCGTTTTCGTGGCTTGACTTTTCTTCTTCAGTTTTTTCATGGGAGCGTGTGCGCGTGCACGCTCGGCTACGCGATTAAGCATTCTCTCGCGCGTATATTCGCCCTTCCTCTTGTACATTTCTGCAAAGAGGTCCAAAGACTTTAGTTCGATTCCGCAGAAACCAAGAACTCCCACGCGCCAACGCACTGATGCTGCAATACTAAACAAAAAATACACAAACCGAGAGCCGTCGGCGGTAGCGAAAATTCGTGCGGTTCGTCCCTCCAATAATTCTCGACGAACGCCGTTCTTATTATATTTGTATGCAAAACCCGATGTGAAATTCTGGTCGAGGAAGTTCTTCAAAATAGCGGGAGGTCCAAACCACCATACAGGAAATACGAACACAATCTCGTCAGCCCACAGTATCTTATCTTGTATTATCTTGTGTGAAATTCCTGGCTTGCAATCCTTCTTTATATCTTCATAGCACAAGAATGGCTGTAAGTACTTTTTCTTATAGAGATCCATCAAGAAAACAGTATCTCCCTGTTTCTCCTTTTCCTGCTTGTATCGATTTGCAATTTTATGCGTAAACCCATGAGACGCCGGATGCGCTGTTACAATGAGCACGTTCATGCCTAGATTGTACTACAACTTATGCACCTCCAATGTTTCCAGCATGTGGGCAACTAATTTTCCCGAGTCATACCGTTTCTCTGCTTCAAGAACATCTCGAATTCGTGCTTTAGTTTCTGGTCTTTTGGGCATAAATACCGTGCACGTGTCATCGTAGGGTAATAGGGAAATATCGTGAGTACCTATCTCGCATGCACGATTAATAATTTCCCGTTTGTGCATACCGCTGAGTGGACGTAACACGGGAAGAGTGGCCACCGCATTTTCAACGGCTGCAATATTCTCAAGTGTTTGCGAAGCTACTTGCCCAACCGACTCCCCTGTAATGATCGCCTTGGCGTCGTGCTGTCGACCCCACTCTTCGGCAACCCTCATCATGAGTCTTCGATATAAAACGACACGCAGCTTCTCAGGCGCTGTCAGTACAATTTCTTTTTGCGCGTCAAGCAACGGTACGAGGACGAGTGTAAGCTGTCCGCATACAGTGCCCAGCACTCCCGCTATCTCCTCCACCTTTTCGATAGCAGCACGCGACGTTTGCGGATATGCGTGAAAGTGCATCAGTAGTGGTTCAACCCCCCGGGTAGCACACATGTATGCTGCTACTGGCGAATCGAATCCCCCCGAGAGCAGAGCAACTGCCCTTCCGGAAGAGCCGACGGGAAGACCCGATATACCAGCCTCTTTTATATACACATATGCGGTCTTTTTGAGAATTTCGACACGAATGGTTACGCCTGGGTTTTTGAGCTTAACTCTCTTGGTATCTCCAAACCGCTGCAATACCAAAGCACCCAGGTCGCGATCTATTTCTTGTGAAGTCGATGGGTACGTCTTATCAACACGCGTTGTAGTGATACGAAATGTCTCGAAATGCTCGCTGAAACTCTCTACTACTTTTATAACTCCTTTTTCTATTTCTTTTCGGTCAGGATCTACCATTACCCCCACCCCAAATACCGCGATACCGGGGGTATGTGCCAATATCTCTTTAAGTATGTTTCCATACTCCTCAACCCACAAGCTTCCCGTGTTGTTCGTAATGGTGATTCGTCCCCATCTCTTTTCAACAAAGAGCGGTAATTTCCCCCTTTGAATTTTGTGTGCAATGTTACGCACAAGTATCTGCTCGAAGAGTCCCCGATTTGCACCCTTAAGCGCTATGTCGTCGTAGTGCACCACCGCCGTTTCTTTCATGTGCGTACTCTATCACACTACTATTATTCCTATGATATTATCCGCGCATGGACTGCGAATTTTCCAGCCGTATCGGGCATGTCCCGCCTTCTTTTCTCCGTGAGATATTTAGAGTGATAGCTGATGAACGCATCATATCTTTTGCCGGTGGGCTTCCGAATCCAAACCTGTTTCCGACAGCAGCTTTTGCAAGGGCGATGCAAGCCACACTCGACGAAAGCGCCCGATCTGCACTGCAATACGGAGCCACCGAGGGGATACCGGAACTACGTGAAGTAGTTGCAAAATCATACGTACAAAAAGACGATATAGAGGTTTCGGCCGACCACGTCATTATTACTAACGGGTCACAACAAGGACTCGACCTGCTCGGAAAGGTCCTAGTCAACGAGAACGACACGATTGCCGTAGAAAGCCCCACATATTTGGCGGCTATTCAGGCGCTGTCGTTGTACCGACCAAGCTTCTTGAGCGTTCCGCTAAACGATAACGGCTTGGACTCTAACGCTCTTGAAGCGGTGATCGAGGAGCACGCCCCGAAGCTACTCTATACTATCCCTAACTTTCAAAATCCAACCGGCTTGACGTACGACGACGACGTGCGAAAACGAGTGGTTCAAATACTTAAAAACAGGCGGACAGTTTTGGTTGAAGACGACCCGTATGGTGAAATACGGTTTGAAGGAGAACGTCGCACTCCGTTTGCAAAATACAAAGACGATGCAGTGCTGTTAGGTTCATTTTCAAAAATAGTTGCCCCCGGACTTCGCCTGGGGTGGATCGTGACACGCGATATGGACCTGTACGACCGGCTGCTTATCGCAAAACAGGCAGCCGATTTGCACACAAGTTCCCTTATTCAGCATGTCGTGTATCGTTACTATCGAGACAATGATGCGCAGGCACATATAGAAACGATTGCGGCACACTACAAAAAACAAAAAAACGCCATGATCACGGCATTGCACAAGCATCTGGGCGATTCTATAACGCATACAAACCCGGAGGGAGGTATGTTCATTTGGGCGACTTTGCCGGAGAGAGTTGACACCGCGAAACTTTTTCGGCTTGCTGTCGAGGAAGGCGTTGCGTTCGTTCCCGGAGAATCGTTCTTCACCAGCGATGCCCCGAAAAATACCATGCGCTTAAACTACTCAAACTCAACTCCTTCTCGAATAGATGAGGGAGTTCGCCGTCTTTCCAGAGCTCTGGACCGTTATGACTTTTGAGGCCCTCCATGTATCGTCACCTCTTCTCTGCTCTTGAGGGCAAGTACTACTGCAATAGCTAAAATACTTATGTCACGAAAGACCACGTCCATTTCGCTGAGGTTGAAAATAACAATTCCGAGAATGTACGCGGCCGCTAACGTGCTCGGCCAAAACACTTTCTTTCCGAAAAGAATCCACAACCCGATGAGAATCTCTGTCGCTCCAAACGTGTGCAGCACAAACATGTCGTATCTGCCCACCAAGTCAAGAACAAACGACGGGAAGTATCCAATCCACGCAAACGGGTTGAACCATGCGGAAACTGGCGGATAGAGAAAAGAGAATGCCAGACCGGCACGTAGTATCCGTTCGGCCGTAGAGCCGTACATATTACTGCTCTACCACGACGATAGAACCAATGTCTTGCGGACGTACATGGTTATGGTATCTCCACTCTCCTGTATAGTCGAATGTGAACTCCCAAAACTCAGCTGCCTGCAATACTCGACAGGTATCGAACGAGCTCCCAAGACAATCCTTTTCGGACTTTTCTGGATACACCGAGTGCGTTGGGTGTACGGCGCTGCTAACCCACAGGGGTTGCGACGAGTTGTTCACGAAGCGAACTGTTTCTCCCTTGTTAATAGTTACTGAAGCGGGAGAGAATCCGCCGTCGGTGTACTCCACAAGCGCATGAAAGATTGGATCTCCTGTTGGTTCACCAATCACTTCTGTCTCTGCTGCCACACTAGTTTCAAGCCCCGTGGCGGGTACTGTTAGCTGGAGTTCGCCCTCTGCTTGAATCCCCTGTTGTTCAGGGTTTGAGGTTCTCTCTATGGTCGAGTCTTCAACTGAGGGGCCGTCAGCATTATTCGGACTCAAGAGGAACCAGATTCCTCCCGCAAGGATAGCGCCGCCAATAATAAGTGATAACCATTTCATAAGAAATTACGTGAAGTTGCTAAACACACTGAGTAGTATTGCTCAGCGTAACAAATCCATACATTCCTGGCAATCTTCACCCTTACCCAGTTTTGTATCTCTGTGAGAAGAGGATGGCCCGTATCAAATATGGCACGCTGTGTAGCAGTACACCTGGTTTAGCTCTCGATAACTCGAAAAAATTACCTTTTTTTTAGATTTACATCCCGCTGGGGAAATGGAATTTCTATGTTTGCTTCGGCAAAGCGATCAATAATCCGATGGCGCAGATCATGTTGCACCGTATATACATCTAGAGGAGCCCTCACACGGCAGCTCGCCACAAAGTCAAGAGACGATTCTCCGAAGTTCGTAAAGCGCACTGACGGCTCTGGGTCGTCGAGCACCAGCTCATGCGCCTTCATAATGTCGAGGAGTAATTCCTCTACTTGCTTAAGATTAGTTCCGTACGCAACACCAATATTAACCTTGACACGACCAGTGTCTGGACCTGTTGTTTTGTTAATGATCTCTTCGTTTGCAATTGAAGCGTTCGGGATCGTAACTTCTTCGTCGTCGAACGTACGAATGCGTGTGCTACGCAAGCCAACGTCGCTCACGATACCCGTAGTTCCTGAACCAAGAACCACAAAGTCTCCGATAGAATATGGTTTGTCTGTCAGAATAAATATTCCAGAGATTATGTTTGAGAGTGTATCCTTTGCGGCAAACCCCACGGCAATACCGATAATACCAGCACTCGCCAGCCACGCGGTTACATCGATTCCCCAAACGAGGAACATCGCGTACAGCGCACCTGCCACGATAACTATAAGCGAGAGATTGTTGAACAAAGGTAGCGTTTGTTCGTTAATAACCTCCAATCGGCGCATATCTGCTGCTCCGTCAAGAAGCACCTTTGTCGAGCGTAGAATTCCCTGAGACACGACTAGTATCATGCACGTTTTCACCAATGCTTGGAGTGCCCACAAAGCTCCGGACGGCAAACCGAGCATCGGGAGTGCAATAATGGCGCCGACAAGCAACACTAAATAAAATACTGGTTTGTTGAGTGCCGCTATAAGTTTGTCGTCTGTGTCATTCTGTGTTTTTCTGGTGAGAAATTTCACCGCCCCCGCGACAAGCGGCAACACAAAAAGAGCTGCTACAAGAGCCGCACCAAGTACCAACAATGCTTGTACATACGGGTGAGCTGAGCTAGCAAACTGTAAAAATGAATCTATAAATTGCATACGTCTATATAATTTAATGTGCTACCCTTGTATCATGAAAACGGCCAAAACGCACCCTCTTACCGAAGAAGAAGAACGGGTGATCGAGCACAAAGGAACTGAAGCGGCATTCTCTGGTGAGTTCGGAAAGCACTTCGAAACAGGAACCTACCATTGTAGAAAATGTGGTGTGGCACTATACCAATCGCACAGCAAATTCGACTCCGGTTGTGGCTGGCCAAGTTTTGATGATGCGGTTGCAGGAGCAGTAGCCAAAACACCTGATACAGACGGCCGTCGTACCGAAATCACCTGTGCCAGCTGTGGTGCCCATCTCGGTCACGTGTTTGAAGGAGAAGGTCTGACTCAAAAAAATATACGTCACTGCGTTAATTCGATTTCGTTAACATTTAATCCGTAGTACTCGATATGAGGACCCTGGGTATATTCACTATCTTCATAACGGCGGCGCCTTTATTTGCTTTTGCTGCGGCACTCAATGCGGGGGTGGTAAACGGCGTGTGGTTTTCAGATCCGAATCCAGAAGCAGGTGAAGAGGTCCGTATCTTTACAGCCGTGCAAAACAGTAGCGGAGAGACGGTCTCTGGAACTGTCGCATTTCTAGTGAACGGAGACATAGTTGGCTCTGTTGCGTTCACGGTGGATAACAATGAGGTGCGCGCGGTGTCGGTGCCGTACGTATTTGAAGATGGAGCTCATGAGGTAAGTGCATATATCACCTCATCTCAGGAAGAGAATGTTGTGTACACTATAGCTCCAGATACATCCGTGTCTGTTGCTCCGCGCACAAAACCCTCGGGGCAAGACACCGACCTTTTTGACCCTGCTTCGCTAGAACGAGCTACTACTAGCCTGGCGGTGGTTACTAAAACATTAGCGGAGGTGAGTAAGAATGTAGCCGCCCGGGTCAAGCCCGTAGCTGAGTCCGTGGCACGAGATATTGAGAGTTTCCGCGATACTATATTAGCTACCTCCACTGTGGATACAGTTTCCACAGTGCTTCCGCCTCAGGAGGGAAACAAAGCTCCTCCCAAAGCAAAAGGAGAAGCCTACGAGAGTTTCGTAGATTCTTCTAAAGCCATCGTAAAATCCGATGGTGTGAACTTCTGGAAAAAAGTGGCGGGTATTGGACTTTCCTTCTTGGCACTTCTTATCCGCTGGTGGTTTGTGCTAGTCATCCTGGCTGTTTGCATCGTGTTCTGGCTATTAGTACGCGGCCGCAGAGTGTTTTAACAAACGACCAGTAGCCCCCTTAAAATCTACGTTGCTTGGGCTGCACCCTATATAATGCTCGCTGTATTTCTGCTTCTTTCTTATGTTACTTGTGCCACTGGACATTTCTTGTCGGAGTATTCGCAAATGACACAGCAGTTTTTGCTGTCTTTCGGTACAGAAATAACTTTGTGGCATTGGCCACACTTATAAAAAGGCAAACACGTATCTTCCGGTATTTCTACCTCCTGCTTATGTCCACATTTCGGACATGTGAGATTAGCCGTGTCCATTGCATACATTGTAACATGCAAAACTAATGACTTTCCCCCATTCTCTACTCTCCGCGCACAACAGAGAAACCAGGGTTAGTCTCTCAGGAGGGTTATGGGAGCGAGGTCATTTAGTTTCGTGTATTCGATTTTTTGCTTTTCTATATTCAACAGCGATTAGCCACACTATGCCGATATCTATCGCAACAATGAAAAGAAGAAAAAATGAGTGCGTATGGAAAAATCTATATATCTCGTATGAGATAAATAACCCAAAGAGAGCGAGTGCCGCGGAAAATGCCCAAAGCCTATCGCGCAAAATATTTATTGAAAGAAAAATGTCATCCACGAGACCCCAAAAAATGAGGTAACTTGCTGCAAATGTGGTGGTTCCAACGGACAAGTGTGTAAGTAGAGGTTCGACCAATCTAATGAGAATATCGTCAGGGTCTTCAATAATTTCATGTCCCATGAGTTTGTAAAAAAGACTGGACGGATCAATCGTCGCCCATTTCAAGATTGCAAGGCCTAAAATAATTTTCCCAATCCCATAGATAATTTTCCACCCCATCGCGAGGCGAAAAATTTTACTGAACCAGTCTGGACCATTCTGAGTTTGCGTTTCCATGTTTTTAGGTTAAGGGCTCCCTTTTGTTGTAAAGAAATTTAACTTGCTCTACTAAGTGGCGGTACCTTTTGGTTGAAATTCTAACTTTTTTTGAACAGAATCCCGACTAATCACGCGCGGAGCGCGTGATGGCTCTGAACTAAATCTTACGCTCGGAGAGCGTGGTAATTCAATCGGTGCGTTCCCGCTCGCCTCCGCTACGCTACGGCGAACCAAAACAGAAAATTTTTCAATACATTTTTTTAACTTTTTCTGCCCCCATTTTTTTTCTTTTAATAGGATTTGAAAAATTTTCTGTTTTGGGTTCCTCTTAATCAGAGGAAAGCGGAAACGCTCTAATTCTAATCGCAAAAGGGCAAAAATTCCTTCCCCCAGACCCCCTTCCTTTTTGCCCTTTTGCTCCGCCGTCCGTTCGAGAAAAAACTGGAATGTTTGGGAAGTGGACGACTGAAAAAGAAAATGTTGTTTGCTTGGAT
>DCYR01000010.1 GCA_002331495.1 Patescibacteria group bacterium UBA2105
GCCAGAAGGTGATAGTGTTGAGGTCTTGTTATCACCTCCGGCGACAGCGGGTACGGCTTGAGCAGTTTGCACTTCCCCATTAGTAAGCGCCATTCTTTCACCCTGAAGGAGTCCCCCTGCAGCACTCACGGTTGCAACAAAAAAGATAACGAGCGCGAATCGCACTACGTTTTTTTGTACCTCCCCTTTGTCTACTGATTTAGTTTCTTTCGTATCCATACAGCAGTTTTCTACATGGTATCTATTACACCTTTATATTGAAAACGGGTTATACACACGTGTTCCAAGGCCGTTTTGTATAAAGCGAACAAGTGTACGAGGCGCACTTCCTAAAACAAGAGGCGAGGTTCCATGTACCAGTCCATAGTACGCACCCAATTGTGCAGCAAGTCGTGCGAATCGGGTCGATTCTCGAATTGCAGTCGGGACTTCTCGTACAACCGGTCGTGTCTCTCCCGAAACAAACTGCCCAGTGCCTATCAGGTCCGCACTTTGTGGGTTCGTTTCGTAATTTTCGCGTACGTTATCCTGAGGATCGTGGACGGCGTAAAAAATTTCAGCAGAGCTACCAACAGTCCCCACCCTCTGTGGCTCATCAAGCTCAGCATCATATAGGTAGACGGTTTCGTCTCGCAGAGAAATCGGAATGTCGCCAACCAAGTCCCGTGCTGGATTTTGCACAAAGGTCGTTTCTGGCCCTTTGGTTATCTGCTCTGTTTCTGGTGCAGTATCAGTTTCCCGTTCTTTACATGTTCCGAACAAATTTGTCCCGAACAACCCAGAACCCGCACACTTGGCTTTGTTGTCTGCTCCCACAGTAGGAGTCGGTCCGTTTTGCTCGCCTGTTTGCTTAACACTTCTAGTGTCGTTTTCTTTTAATAAGAAGCCCGTGTTCTCAGCAGAGTCATCATTCAACCTATACAACACGGAGTCGCCAAGCAATGTTTCTCCACCCCCCGTTGTTGAGTATAAAGTCGGCTGCCTTAATTCGTTTGCTACTTGCTGGGTAGTAAGAGTTTTATACCCACCGGCAGGATATGTTGGTTGTAGTATTTGCGGAAAACCAGTTGGGGGAGTATACCGCACAGGAGGACCGTACATTTGTTCTTCAGAATAATCCCCCTCGATACTCCCTTCTGTGCATTTACCATCACCAAAACCATACAGAAGTTGTTGTGCCTCTGAGTCACTCACGTTTTGTGCAATACTTGTACGTCTGTAGTTATCTGACCATACGTTTGTTCTCCCGGTACGAGTATCAACATGGATTGCTTTGCTGCTGTAGTAACCAAGGCCTCCCTGGCAATTATTTACCTTTCGCAAACCACAAATAGCAAGGGTCATGAACTCTACTTCTTTGCCCGAGGGAACCCGTAAGTCAATCGCATTCGCCTGTATGTGCTGACTTTGCTTCGCGCCACCTGCCCTTTGGTTTGCGGCAGGAGAACGATATCCGCTCGTAAACTGACACCCTCCCCCTATCGCTGCACATGCATTAAGAACGACATCAGAGACCTTCGTATTAGCACCGCGTATTCTTTGACTGTACTGTTTCCAGTTGGAATCTATAGTTGCGCAGTTCTGCGGTCCTACCGATGTTCTTGTATCAGTTGCTCCATAGGCAACCGCATTAAATAAAAATGTGGCGCCCACTAACAACACAAGGAGTCCTCGTAAAGACCGCATCATATACCCCATATTATGATGTCGAGAAACAAAAAACCACTACTGAATGTTGTTAGTAGGTTGAAGCACGACCAAACACCAGCTGCTCAAGAGAGGTAGCTTGATCAGAGTCCTCTACAGACAAATTCTACGATCGCAATTTACTCTTGTTCCATATAGCTTTTATCGGGACACCTTTGGAGAGAAGAGGCACCAAAGACAAGGTGGCCGGCAAAGAACCGAAAGGGAGAATGGTGAGTAGTTACGGTTTCTGTTTCGAAACCACTATCGGATTACTCGGTTAGTTTCGAGGAGATCCGAGGCCAAAGAGGGCTCCAAAGAACTTTGCTATCTTTACAAGAACACTGTCATCTTGCTCACGTGCATCCTCAACCGCTAGATCATATCGTTCATTCGAAAGGGGGTTTCCCTGAAACGGGCTTAACTTACCAGAAACTGCCACAACAGAATTATTATAGTCCTGAAGTGAGCGTATTTCCGCCGGTGTGAGGCTTTCATACGGGACGGATAGTGAACCGCCTCTTCTCTTATCAGTTGCTCCAATGCGGTACGCTTCAAGAAGACCCGCAGCCTCAAGTTCTTGAAGAGTCAAGTTTGATTGTGCCCGAGAGTCATCAATACTTGGTTCAAAAGTGGTGTTTGCAAAATCTGCTTCAAACCCAGTAGTGTTGCTATCGCGTCCTTGAGTTTCTTCATTTGTGACATTCGTGTATGTCACACCGACCTCTCTTCCCGAGTCGACAACATTCGCCGACACAACTTCTTTAGACTCCGATGCGTCCCCTGACTCACCTTCTTGGTTTTGTTCTTGTTGGTCTGCTATGTCGCTGTCGCCAAAATCTGACACGGTGTCTGTTTCTGTGTCAATACCCTCATCGAGTTCCCCCTTGTCATTAGTTGGCCCTGATTCATCCTCCCCCTCGTCGCCAAAAATAGCATTGAGATTAAAGTCATCGTCTTCTCCCCGCAGACTGGAATCTAATTCAAGAAAGTTGTCATCTGTGCCACCAGTCCCGTATTCAAAATTAGGCGATGCGGGTGTCTCGCGCCCTCCACCTCCGCTTCCACCTCCGCTTCCGCCCTGCATCAGTTGTTGCAATAACTGAGTAAGTTGTTGAAGTAGGCTTCCTGTTGCTCCTGAACCAAATGATTTAAGGGCTCCTTTCGCACCAGAAGCACTCCGTAACTCACAACACGCTTTCGCAGCGCTGCAGAACGCTGTGATAGTACCACCTTCAGCACCAGATACGACGCACGGGGCATTTGCTGTCCCCGGGTTTTTTGGATCTCGCCAATCTCTCTCTGGAATTGCACAACCCTTGTAGCCAGTGACGGTTATGGGTCCGCTAAGTCCGCTTCCATCACACAACTGCGCATGCACAGGCTGCGCCCCGGAAAAGAAAGCTGCCAGGAAAAGCCCCGCAATGACCAATCCTGCCGCTGCACGGATCCTAATAGAACGTATCATGATGGTATTTGGTTATCGTACGTTTATTGCAGTGCAACGGCAAATTACTTATGCACAGCACTGTGTATCTACCTAAGACTGACCTCCACTCGTCGTTCCTGAACGGATCCCGTAACAGTCTCGCATGTGAGTGTGAAAATGCTATTTGTTGTGAGCGGTGGCGAGAAAGCCTCCCCCTCTATTCCCCTTCTTTCAAACGAAGGGTATTGCTCTGATGTTACGATACATGAGCTTACCTCTTTTGCTTTCCACGAAAGTATGGTCGTCGCGTTCTGCGAAGCCACAGCCGGAGTTGCTATGATTGCCAACGCAGGATTAGCAACATTGACCGCACACTCACTGGTGGTGTTTTCAATTCCGGCTAGGTTATTGATGCACGTGAGGGCATACGTAGTATCGTCAGACGGAGCTACACGTGCCGAGCCTATAGTTTTATCTCCCGTGTCAAAGAGAGATGCCGTGGCTTTATACGCACCATCCCGGCATGACCACATGACAATCGCTTCTTCGTTCTTGTTCAATACCCCAGGTAAACAAAGAAGAGTTGGGGTGTTTCCGTGTATCGACTTTCCGATAACTCCAGCATCCCCTCGAAGTCCTGCTGCTCTTGGTACGTTAGTATTTGTAACACCTGTCGGTGAGGGGCTGTTGCGTGGAATGCTATCGGACTGCATGTTTTCTTCATTATTATTTGAGCCCTTACCCCGACCCGATATGTATAAAGAGTTTTCGTCAGAACCATAGCCGTCATTTGGAGAGATGCCGAGAAACGTCGCGACCGGATTAAAGATATTTGCTGTATTGCGCTCATTGTCAAGATAGTACGAGATAGTATTTGCGCGTTCGAACGCTGTCACTCCAAGCAAAAATATGAACATGAGCACAAGAGCCTTAACCTGGGTGTGAGATTTGACCATAAAATCTAGATGTCTCTTGCCTGTAATCATACGGGACGTGCCTTTGTGCCGCAATTGGAATTCTGCACACTCATTCTAACGACAAAATAAAGATCTCAAGCTCTATCTCCAGGGGGGATCCGTGGCGACGGGCATGTTGGGGTAATAGTGCAAACTTCGTAAGCAGCGCCTCAAGGTATTCCTGTGACCTAAAATTTTTCAGGAGCCTTTTTGTCTTATTGTACGGATACGGTTTCATTCCGGCGTCCTCTGGGGTAGTCGTCTGCGCGGCAAGTGCAAGACTTTTTAACATCCAGAATAAGATGCCGTGTATTTCTTCGTCGCTGTACCCTCGTTGTTTAGCCTCTCTGAACAAAATCCACAGTCTTCTTACATTCTTCTCTCCGAGGGCATCTGCCAAAGAAAACAGGTTGAATGTGTTGGCTTTGGTGTTCACTGGTGTCGAAAATTCATATATTTTTTGGGCGTATTTTTCGAGTTTTGAACGAATGGGGGCTGCTATCTGTCCATCGAGAACAAAAAACGGGTGTGGCGCATCTGCGATTTTTTGTATATTCGTCAGTACAATCTCTTGCCCTTCGTCTGAGCCAAACAATGAGTCCAGTACCACCACATACTCGCGTTTAAACAATGTTTGGCTCCCCGTAAGTTCGTCGAAGTCGTATTCCTTAAGCACATCGGGAGTGACTCGAAAGTAGAGAGCGTCAGGATTCTTCGCAAGCATCTTTCCTATGGTTGCCTGCACTTTCTTGCGTGCAGTGTCTGCATCAGCTCCACAATACACGTACAACATACTATTGTTTCTTCATCTCACCCCAGTTTTTTCCTATTTGTACGTCAACTGAGAGCGGCATGTCGTGTGTCTCTTCTTTGGTGAGAACTCCCTCCATTATTTTCCTTATCTCTTTTGTTGCTTCCTCTGCCTTGTCTTCTGCGATTTCATACACTAACTCATCATGCACTTGTAGTACTAAGCGCACCGAGTCGAGCAACTTCTTTTTTGTGAGGTATGCGTGCACGCGCACCATGGCTATCTTAACCACATCGGCTTGCGTTCCTTGGATTGGTGCGTTAATTGCCATGCGCTCAGCCGCCGCGCGGACATGAGGCAAGTGTGAGGTAATGCCTTCGAAGTATCGACGACGTCCGAACAAGGTCTGCGTGTATCCTAGTCGTGTGGCGTCGGCTTTTGTACGGTCAATCCATCTGGCAAGTCCGGCGTACTGCCGAAAGTATGTATCATAAAAATCCCGAGCCTCCCTTAGGTTCGTTTCGCCCCCCAGATTCACACGTAATGCATTCACTCCCATGCCATAGAGAATTCCGAAATTAATTACTTTCGCTTGGCGGCGCATTTCTTTATTAACCATTTCTGGCGGAACATTAAAAACCTCGGCCGCTACCGCTGTGTGTATATCTCCACCAGTTCGAAATACCTCCAGCAACTTTTCGTCGCGGGAAAGAATTGCTGCTATACGCAATTCGATTTGTGAATAGTCGAGTGCAACAAGTACGCTCCCCTTTTCGGCAATAAATGCGTTGCGAATTCGGTGTCCTAATTCTGTTTTTATCGGAATGTTTTGTAGGTTCGGGTTCTGGCTTGCCATACGGCCCGTAGTTGTGCCAGCTTGTAGAAACTCGGCGTGTAGCCGCCCATCTTCGCCAACCAGTGTCGGGAGTGTGTCGATATATGTTGAGAGGAGTTTTTGTAGTTCACGATACGCGAAAACATCCGTAATAATTGGATGCTCCCCCTTGAGCTTTTCTAGTTCTGATTCCTTAGTGCTGCGCTGGCCTGTTGCGGTTCGTTTTTGATTCTTCGGCTTGAGCTCAAGTTTATCAAAGAGTATTTCACCAAGCTGTTTTGGTGAATTGATATTAAATTCCACTCCCGCATGTTCGTAAATGTCCTTCTCGAGTTTACTGAGCTCCTTGTGGTACTCCTTCGACAGCTTTTGGAGATACTTTACATCGAGGGCAACCCCATTCTTGTTCATGTGGTCCACCACCTCTATCAGTGGCTCCTCGATATCGGTGAATACTTCCATTAGGTCGCGTTCCTTTAGAGTTTCAAAAATTGCCTTTTGCGCCTCCTTGAATGGTTTCCCTGGTGCAAACTGCGCAACATCCTCCCTGGTTGGGTTTGTGGTGTCGGAGCGGAGCAACCACAGTGCAATTGCAGCGCGAGTAAGTTCGTTTTCATCGATTTGTTCTTTCTCTTCTTCTGTCTCTTCCTCGGCTTCAAACCCGAGGAGCTTTTTTACACGCGAACTGAGCGTACGGAACTCAAGATCCGTGAAGAGAGCAAATACTTCGTCTGGGCGGATTGTGTCGCGCCATACTTTTTTGGGAAGTTCGTACTTCACCGGCGCATCATGGCGAATGGTGGCAAGCATCTTCGAGAAAAATGCCTCGTCCTTTCCCTCTTTGAGCAATTTCACAACACGCGGTTTAAAACCTTTCTTCTCAAATGCCTCTTCACTCTTCTCGAGCTGCTCGTAGACCTCTTCAAGAGTGCCAAAAGCGGTTATCAGCTCGGTCGCTGTCTTCTCTCCCACCCCTCTTACTCCCGGAATGTTGTCAGATGGGTCACCGCGCAGACCTTTGTAGTCGGGTAACTGGTCTGAACCAAACCCGAAACGCTTTTGCACAGCTTCTTCGTCGTAGAGGATGGTGTCCTGGATACCCTTGCGAAGGGTATAGACCGACACCCTTCCCTTTTCTATCAGCTGTAGTGTGTCCATGTCGCCGGAAGCTATGATGATCTCCAGAGGTTTCTTTTTGAGCTGCGTGGCTATGGTGCCGAGCACATCGTCGGCCTCAAACCCCTCGGCGTCGTAGATAGGAATACCAAAAGCTTCAAAAACGTCGCG
>DCYR01000014.1 GCA_002331495.1 Patescibacteria group bacterium UBA2105
CACGCGGGAGGTTGCGGGTTCAAGTCCCGTCGTTCGCGCTTAGTCAAAAAGCACTGGGTTCTTCCCAGTGCTTTTTGTATCTACGGAAGCTCGGAATGGGTGTCGAGGCGGCGACCACTTAACGAGCCAAGCAAGTTTAGCCCTTGCGCAAAGTCCCTTGCATAATAAAAACAAAAAACGCCCCAGGGGCGTTTTTTGTTCGAGCACACAGCCTCTAGCGCTTACGGCGTGTGGTCTTCTTTTTAGCTGTCTTTTTTCGTGCCGTAGTTTTGCGCTTAGTTGTCTTTCGCTTAGCAGTAGTTTTGCGCTTAGCGGTTTTTTTCTTTGCCACCTTTTTGCGTGCGGGCTTCCGCTTCGCAACTGTTTTGCGCTTTGCAGTTTTTCTTTTTGCTGCCATACATTTTATAAATGTTGGAGTTGTAATGTGCTCGACCTAATTCAAGTATAACGTGTAAAAATTTTTTTCACGTTTACACAACAAAAAAGTGTGAACAAGTGTGCATAACTTTCTTTCTATAATTCTAAAGAATATTAGAATGTATTTTATGAGAAGCACTACGAGTATCGCAGCTATGGCCAAGGGTGTCGCAAACGGGCATCGTGTTGCTATGTTATTTTTGCTCTATCGGCAACCCGGAATTGACCTAGATATGATCAGTCACCGACTGGAAATCGGGTATAAGAACGCAGCGGAGCACACCCGCAAGATGCTTCACGGAGGCCTTATAAAGAAAGAGTACGAAGGCAGCCACGTATTACACTGGCTAACACCGCGTGGTAAGCGCTTGGCCAGCTTTCTCGCTAGACTTAAGTGATGTGTGCCGGGGGGCAGAATTGAACTGCCGACCTTAGGTTTATGAGTCCTACGCTCTAACCAACTGAGCTACCCCGACTGTGGCGCAAGAATAGCAACTTCTTGCTGTTCTTTCAACGAAGAAGCCCGAAAAGAAATACCTGCAAAGCTTGCAGGTATTTCTTTTCGGGCTTGTTGCGGGGACCGGAATTGCACCGATGGCTCGGGGTTATGAGCCCCGCGAGATACTTCTTCTCCACCCCGCTGTGGCACACTATACCACAGGACGAATTTCGAACCAATGCGCTCTAGGTGTGACCGAGTTCACGGAATACTTTCTCGTAGAGATGTATGACTCGCCGTGTTTCGCGTTGTGAAAGTTGGTAGTTACTTCCTTCGTGTGCGACACGATTACGAATCTTATGCGCTTCCCACGCATCATCGATGGAATTAATATCCCCCCGTTCAACCTGTTTCATCTTTTCTCCTATCCCTTCTCCGGTATATCCACGACTGGTGATTACGTCGTCAAGCATCACGTCCGCCTCCAGTATTGCTTGTCGCCAGTCATTCGGGTTATCCGAGTTTGCGTGTTCTACGACGCTGCGCCAACGCATTTCGTGCGCTGAGCCGGCGCTTGCTCCTTCTATACCAAATACGCGACGAGCAACACCGGACAATGGTTTGTTCGCATAGTACTTCTTTTCTTCCTTGCGTATTTGATACGTACGCAGCATTGCATAAATAGTTGCTATGCCCAATGCCAAAGATAGTACGAGTGCAAAGCCGAAAACATTGACCCACACACTGTCTAAAACTACGTTCTGCATATCTATTCCCTCAAGCGAAGGGTCTTTCGTTTGTGTGAATGTAGCACCAACACGATCGAGTTCATCAAAGCTAGGAGGTGTGACTGTATTGGTTCGGGGCATATTACGCTCCTATTATTCTCTCAAAATCTTTGCCAATAGAAAACAGCGAGCTGTCAGCACCGTGCGGAGCAATAAATTGCATACCTATAGGAAGTCGCGTGCCATCGCGCTCGACCTTGCCCATAGGAAGTGAGATGGCTGGAACACCCGCCATGTTTATCGGCACAGTAAAGATATCCGCGGCGTACATGGCAAGAGGGTCACTTGCCCGTTCGCCTATTTTAAATGCTGGTGTCGGAGAGGTCGGCGTAGCAATAACGTCGACATTCTCAAATGCTTTCCGAAAGTCTTCGCGTATCTGCTCGCGCACAGCTGTTGCCTTTCGATAATAAGCATCTGCATATCCCGACGAAAGCACGAATGTTCCGATTAAAATCCTTCGACGACTTTCTTTTCCAAAGCCTTTCCCACGTGTTTGCATGTAGTCATCTAGCAAGTCTTTACCTTTGTGTGCAACTCCATAGCGAACACCGTCATACCGCGCCAAGTTAGTCGATGCCTCCGCAGGCATCACGATGTAGTATGCCGCGAGTGCATATTTCACATTTGGCAGTTCAATGTCTACGATTTCATGCCCATCGACTCGTAGTTTCTCTACAGATTCGTTAAAAGCAGTAAGCACATCTTCATCAACACCCTCATTTAAGAAGTGTCGCGGAACTCCAATCTTCTTTGGAGTGTCTCCATTTTTGAAAAACGTGTCAGGAAGTGACGTTGAGTCCCTTTCATCAATACCACGAATGGTTTCAAACAGTATCTGTGCGTCCTCAACCGATTTTGCAAGAGGTCCAATCTGATCAAGTGAAGAACCCAACGCTATCGCTCCATAACGAGATACAGCGCCATATGTCGGTTTAAATCCGACAAGTCCGCATAATGCTGCAGGCTGACGAATTGAACCCCCGGTGTCAGTCCCAAGTGCTGCAATCGCCAAGTCTCCGGCGACTGTGACCGCTGGTCCCCCTGATGAACCTCCCGGGATACGCATTGTGTCATGGGGATTTCTTGACACTCCATACGCTGAATTCTCGGTCGAACTCCCCATAGCAAATTCATCCATATTTGCACGACCAAGAAACACAGCGCCCGCTTCTTTTAGTTTTTCAATGACGTGTGCATCATAGCTGGCAACGTAGTTCTCGAGAATCTTCGATGCGGCGCTTGCCACGCACCCTTTAATCAAAATGTTGTCCTTGATTGCTAGAGGTATTCCCGTGAGAGGTTTCATTTCGCCCCTTGCAATCATCTCGTCTGCTCGTTTTGCCTGTTCTTCCACGTCATCAAAAATTTCCAGATAGGCATTGAATTCGTCGTTCTTTTCTTGAGCGCGTCTCATATACGCAGCAACCAACTCAACTGCCGTGGCTTTGTTCTCGTCGAGAAGCTTGCGCGCCTCACGGATTGTTAAGTCCTTTAACTCCATTTAGTCTTGTGAGATTATTTTACGTACTTTCAGGTATCCGTTCTTCGCATCAGGCATAGCCTCAAGCATTTCATTAGTATACGCACTACTCTCATGCGGCTCCGTATCCTCGCGCAAGATGTTGTAGTGTTCGCCCGTTTCTTTAGCCACCTCGCCACCTGCCTCAGCGATTTGCTCGACAAACGCCAGGATCTCCGGAACTTCTTTTTCTAGGTCCTTCATTTCTTCATCTGAAACCGCGATACGGCTGAGCTTTGCGAGTTTTGTTACATCTACATCTGTCATGATTGCACCATCCTAGCAAATTCATCCTCATTTAGCACTGCGATTCCAAGTTTTTTTGCCTTTTCAAGTTTAGAGCCCGTGCTCTCACCAGTAACGACGTAATCAGTTTTCTTCGACACCGAACTACTCACCTTTCCCCCCAAGCTCCGAATTTTCTCCCCGGCTTCATCCCTTGAGTACTTCTCGAGTGTTCCCGTGAGCACAAACGTCTTCCCGGCAAGCCTGTCGCCGGCTTTTTTCGAATTTTCTATGGATAAATGCGTGAGTAGCCGATCCAGCATTGCGATATTTTCTTTGTTAGCAAACCACGAAACTATCGAGTCTGCGACGATGCGACCCACTCCCTCTATTTCCGTTAGTTTGTCTGCGGATGCGGTGCGTAGCTGCTCTAACGAAAATTCTCGTGCCAAATCTCGCGCTGTTT
Source organism: Patescibacteria group bacterium UBA2105 (assembly GCA_002331495.1). Taxonomy (GTDB): domain Bacteria; phylum Patescibacteriota; class Minisyncoccia; order Phycocordibacterales; family UBA2100; genus UBA2100. The sequence continues at coordinate 3,858 of DCYR01000014.1, forward strand.
CCTCCCCCACCTGGTCAATTGAGAGTCCTACAAGCAATCTTTCGAGCGGAACCTTCTTTGAGTTTTCGATTGAATTTAATAGGTTCTGCGCACTTATTTCTGCGAAACCCTCAAGTTCGAGCACGTCACCCTTTTCCAGTGTAAAGAAATCATCAAACGTGTTCACCAAGCCCGCCTTCAACAGTGCTTCGACTATAGACGACCCCAGCCCATCGATGTTCAGGGCCTTCTTTGAGGCAAAATGAGCAAGTACCCGAGCCTTTTGGTCAAACGAGTCTTTGGAAACACACCGCCAGGCTGCCTGTCCGGGAACACGCTCAATCGAGCCGTCACCACCGCAAGCATGAACCTTCTTGGGAAGTTTGAATTTCCTCTCCTTGCCAGTGCGGAGGTCGGTTAGGACGCGAACAATATCGGGAATGACATCTCCAGCCTTTTGCAGTATCACGGTATCTCCTATGCGCACATCAAGGCGATGTATTTCATCTTCATTGTGTAGCGTAGCGCGACTCACTACTGATCCAGCGACGCGTACCGGCCGCAGGTGTGCTACGGGAGTGAGCACGCCAGTACGCCCTACCTGTAGCACTATGTCCTCTACTACCGTGGTTACTTGCTCAGCAGGAAATTTAAAGGCGATTGCATAACGAGGAGCTTTTGCGGTGTATCCGAGCTGTTCTTGCAATCTAATGTCATCAATGGCTATAACGACTCCATCCATTTCGTATTGGAGTTTTCCGCGTTTTTTCTGCCACGAATTGTATTCCGTGATGACGTCATTGATACTTGAAACAGTTTTCCAATATGGATTTACTTTGAAGTGCAGGTAATTGAGTAACCGCAGCTCGTCACCTTGAGTTTTCGGTCTCTGCAGTGTCGCTCCCTTCATATCCAGTTGATACATGTCGTAAATGAACGTATCTAATCTTCGGCTTGCAGTAATACCTGAGTCGAGTTGGCGTAGCGAACCCGCGGCTGCGTTGCGTGGGTTCGCAAACAGTGGCTCTTCTTTCTTTTTCCGCTCTTTGTTGATTCGCTCGAACTCTTTGTGTGATAGCCACGCCTCTCCCCCTACGATGATATCTATTTTCTCGGGCAACGCTAACGGTATGCTTCTGATAGTCCGTAAATTGTCAGTTATATTTTCACCCTCAGTACCATCCCCTCGTGTTGCGCCGCGCACAAATTCTCCATTTTCATATTCGAGTATAATTTTAAGTCCGTCTATTTTGTGCTCCACAGTGTACGCTACATCTTTCGCGATGATATCTGCGCGCTCCATGTATCGTCGCACACGTTCATCCCACTCGTGTAGTTCTTCTTTCGAGAAAACATTGTCAAATGACCACTGGGGTACCTTATGTTTCACTTTTGTGAATCCATCACGAATAACAGCACCTACTCGCTGCGTGGGACTATCTTTTGTCTTGAGTACCGGATACTTATCCTCAAGCTCAATGAGTTCATGTAGCAGTGTATCATACACCTCGTCTGAAATCTCTGGGGAATCAAGCACGTTGTAGAGATAATTGTGATGTACAACGAGCTCGCGTAGTTTTATTGCTCGCTTTCTTATATCTTTTGGTACTTGTATCGCCATTCACCCATTTTACTACAAACTGTGAGCCTGAGGGCCTAAAATACGGCACGTACGGCGCGTTCGAGGCGGCGAGGGTGATCGGGTTGGCTGCATGGAGTGCTGTATCCTAGCGACTCGACTATAGTGCGTGAGTTTGTATCCTGCTTTGTTACTGTTACGTAGACACAATACCCGTTGGGCTCAAACCAAAACGTCGAGCTATATGTCCCACCCAGGCCAAAGACCCCGTCTGGATTCCCTGTCTCATAAGGGGTCGGGAAGTCCTGCAACTGTTGTCCAGCACATGTAGCAGGGGTCGATGTGGACGAATATACAGTGGAAGTGGCAAACGCGTCGTACTTGAAGTCCCATAGTAAGGCACACTCTGCTCCGGTGTCAGCAGCATAAAATGCAAATTGCGAGTCGCGCCCAAGCGACGAAAGCACTACTTCCTTCTGGGCGATTGAAAACATAGCAAGCCCTAGTGCCGTAAGAAGAGATGCAACCAGCGCTGCAAGCATTAATACAAATCCTCGATTGTGTTTTCGAAACATATTCATACTACCCTTGGTCAGGAATCCAGTTATAAATACGTGTCTCAAGTGTAAAGCTGCGTTCTTTGAACGAACCTGTTTTCCACTCAATGGTCACTGCAATAATCGCCTCATCTGTCAAACTTGGGTTTTGTGTTACTAAAACACTCCTTCCAAAACGCGTGGGGCTTCCCGTTTGATAGTTGTAAAACGTTCCGTTGTGTAAGAGCTTACTATCAAGGCACGTCGCTCCGCACGTGACCATGGTGTCATTGGAAATATCGGCCCAAAAGCTCGTCCCCACGGGTATATTATCCAACCAGCCTGTGTTTTGTCCGCTCAGGAAGCTGAGCATGTTGGTATCGCGCTTATTGCGCACCATCTCGATCGCCTCCTGAGCCAAATAAAATGCAGTCGTTTGATCCTTTGCGTAATAGGCGGCAAACAAGCTTTGGGCGGCAAGCGTTAGTGGAGCTGCCACAGCGACTACCAAGATAGTTATGGCAACCATAGCCTCGATCAATGTAAATCCCTTTTGAAGATTTGTATCTTTCATATTATAAATCAAGTAGTCGCTGTGACGCCACGGCCTGGATGTTAAACGTCGTCCTAATTCTCTTAGATGTTCCCACTACGCTGAAGGGACTGTTTTGCGCCCCTGCGGTTCCCTGAATTGAGAATACCACCTTGGGTTGCGTTGTATCTCCATCACTACTTAGTACTCCCTCCGCGCCGGTAACAAAAACGTCGAACGAATCTATCTCTACCTCCGGAGCTGTAATAGGCAGGGCCGTATCACGTGCATCTTCGGATTTCCAAATGCGCCCGTCCTGGAACCAATATACCCACTGATCTCCTGTATCGGCCTGAGAATTCCCGAACGATTCAAATGCAAGCAAGTCGCCACCAGATACGCAATCTGATCGCGTACTCAAAACTGTCTTGTTTGTTTCGGAACTATTACCACAGTGATACGCGACGCCCATACGGATATTACGCACCATACCATCGAGTGCGACATTCAAGTTATTCATGACCGATTGCAGCGCCTGGGCCTTACGATTGGCGTCAACCATGGCAAGCAACGCTCCTACGCTAACGGTCATGACCACAGCAAAGAGCGCAACCGCCACCAACATTTCGACGAGAGTAAATCCTCTGTGCGTATGTGCTTGTTTATTCAACATATCGTTGCACTGAAATTTGCCCGGTGGTTTCAATCAGAACACTGAGTTTTTTTTCTTGCGGAGATTCAAGAACTATACGTACTCTATCATAGGTCGTGAAGGCACCCCCAGTGGAAGCACGAATGATTGCATCTGGCTCAGGCCGCCTGAAGAGGACATCCAACTGAGTGATTCCGCAACTTTCTGAAGCTCCTGAGGGAACACATATTCTGTCGATGGTATACCCCCGACCAATGGAGAAAGTTTCGACCCATTCAGTACTGGCAGACGTAAAAAACCCATTGGTGTCAACATCAGTGTACAAAAAGAATGCGGTGTCGCTCACTGCCGGGTCAGCGAGATTGAAGTACGCCCCGTGGCCGGAAGCAAATTCGGCACCCAGAAAACTGCGCGCAGAAATTCCATAGACTTGTGCCTGGCGAATGGAGAGGGCGACATCATATGCCAAGTTACGCAACAACAATTGCCCCCCAAATTTAGAATAGCTTGCCAGGACAACTCCCGATATAACTACCAAGATGCCGATCACCACCAATAGCTCGATGAGGGTAAATCCTGCCTGCGTAACTACACTCTGCCGTTGTGTATTGTAAGAAGTGTTCATATTAGAGCATCTGCAAGCGCCAATATATCTACCCCAAAAAGGAATACAAGAAGGAATCCGAGTATGAGAAAGGGCGCAAAGGGTATCTCACTACCAATTGTAAAACGACTGCTGGTGGGGCTCAATGGCAAGCGTCTTATAACTTTCGGAGCATGCAGTAAGGTGACTCCTATAATCGCGCCTAAAATGAATCCGAGCATAACGGCCATTAGTCCATCGTATATACCAATCATAACTCCAAACCCAAATGTAAGTTTTACATCGCCAAATCCCATCCACGTACCCCGAGACACACCCCAGAGCACAAAGAGAGGAAGGGCCACCATTGCCCCGCTAAATACGGCAAGCAAAATCGGTAAAGACAGCTCACTAAAGTTTGCTATGTCAAAAAATGACACATTCGATATAAGTGCAAGCGCGATAAACGTGTAGACAACTGTATTCGGGATAATGGTATGTTTTACGTCGTATACGGCAATAATGATCAACAAGCTCAACAGGATAAATGCAAAAATTGTGTGCAATAGGGAAAATCCCTGCAGCCATACGAGCACGAATACGACTGCAGTAGTGAGCTCCACTATCCAGTACTGGTTGGAAATACGACTTCCACAAGATGTACATCTCCCTCGCAGCACAAAAAAAGAAAACACCGGGACAAGATCGCGCCAATCAAGTCTTTCTCCGCAGCTCATGCATCCGCTACGCCCCGTGGCAGAACGTCCAGTATTGAGCCGCAAAATGTATACGTTAAGAAAGCTGCCTATGATCAAGCCAAGTACCGAAACTATAAACAACTCAAGAAACATGATGACTGTAAGTATAACAACAAAATACACGCCAATCTGGCGTGTATTTTGTAACTACACCACGTAGACTACGGTACTACGGCTGCACACAGTAGTAGTAAGGAGATGAAGCGTCAGTACAATCGACACTGAAGACGGTGCCGTCTATGTCAGAATCAAGTGCATTGTGGTCCGACTCAAGAGTAGCGCGCAACACATAGTTCGATGTCGAGCTCGCAGCATAGGTGTATACTGCACCGGTCTGCGGGTCGGTCGGTTCTACAGGAATGTAGTCGGGAGCAAGCGCCGCTGTGGATGTTGGGTACCCGTTGTTCGAGTCGTAGTACATCTCAAGAGCTAGCTGGAGTTGCTTGATGTCACCGATACGACGAGCGTCGCGTGATTTTTGCCGTGCTGAGTTAAGAGACGCAAGTACCACTGACGAGAGAATACCGATGATAGCAATCACCACCAATAGCTCAATGAGAGTGAATCCTCGGTCTCGCTTAGTAAGAAAGTTCATAATGATTGATTAATTTAATAAGAATAATTTGACCTTGTGCATCGCAAACGTTCCACAGTAAGAGCTGCCAAACATCTTCGTGCAGTCCAAGGCCTTAAACGACCGGTTCCTAGCCTTGTGTATCTATCATTATAGCGAGTGAGAATCAGTTGTTTTTAAACCTTGTGTGGATAACACATACTGTCTAGAGACCTGCAGAAATATTGTAAATCGGTACTAGGACTGATGCGAGAAGCAGACCAACGCCTAGCCCAAGCAGCACGATCATCAAAGGCTCTATTAAAGAGACCAGCGTGTCGACAGCGTTTGAGACCTCCCGGCGATAAAATTTTGCCATCGTCTTCAAAATATTGCTCAGGTCACCAGTTTCCTCTCCTACCTTAACCATCGCAACTATGATGCGAGGAAACTCTTTGTGCTCGGCAAAAGCCTCGGAAGCAGGGCGGCCACTTTGAATTTTTTGCGCGATCTGTTTCAAAATCTCTTCGTAGGCCGGGTCCCCGACAACCGAAGCGCTGATCTCAATACCGCGCACAAGCTGGATTCCGCTCGATAGAGTGGTGCTCAAGCTGTCTGCAATACGGGAAATATATAGTTTTCTATATAGATCCCCCACATAGGGGAAGTCAAGACGCGCCCGCGCAATGCGTCGTTTTCCAGCCTCGGTCTGCAAATACCGATACAGCAACACTCCTCCAAACACCAAACCAATACCAAGCAACCAAATATAATTTGAAAAGAACTGTGCAAGCCCGATAACGATTTTGGTGTATACCGGAATATCTTGTCCCGTCTCAAGTAAGATGTCGGATAATCTCGGAATCACTGTCGTGAGCATAAGTATCATGACAGCAATAAAAGTCACGATAACGAACGCAGGATAGATAAGCGCATTGCGTGCTTTGGTGGCTACTTCATACGTTCTATCAAGGTAGTCGGCCAAAAAAGCAAACGCCTCGTCGAGTCGCCCTGTCTCTTCTCCTGAACGTACCATGGCCACATAAAACGGACTGAATACTTTTGGGTGTTTAGCAAGTGCATCTGCAATAGTGGAACCACTCTGAATATCATTAGCGACCTCGCCTAGTCGATCTTGGAGGGCAGGGGTCGTTGTCTCAGCAGCAAGTAGCCGAAAAGCGCGCAGTGCAGACACCTGCGCTTCAAATAACGTTGTGATCTGACGCGAGAGAATGACTATATCTTTGTTTCTCACTCGCTCAAAAAACGTTATGCGACGAGAAAAGAAAGACTCCGACTCGGCAGGGTTTATGGAGGACAGCACCAACCCCCGTCGTTGCAGTGCAGCTACAGCAACTTCCTCGTTTATTGCATCGATGCTCCCCTTGCGCTCCTTGCCTTCGGTATCAATTGCTGTGTAATAAAAAAGTGCCATTGTTCTTTATTTTAGAGGAGACGGTCGAGTACTTTTGGGTTGAGTGAGTACTGGTACGCGCTGTCAACACTTATTTCTCCGCGTGCTACCAACTCTGCCAACGAGCGACTCATATCAATCATGCCATCTTGAGCTCCCGTTTCTATTACGGTATTAAGTTCATGTGTTCGTTTTTCGCGTATTAAGTTTGCAACCGCTGTGTTCGCTATAAGGAGCTCATAAGCGGGCACAAGCCCTCCTCCAATCCTTGGTATCAAGCGCTGCGAAAAAATGCCCGCCAGAGACGCGGCAAGCTGCAAGCGGATTTGGTCTTGTTGGTTTCCCGGAAATGTATCAACAATTCGGTTTATGGTTTGTGCCGCGTTATTTGTATGCAGAGTAGAAAATACCAAATGACCAGTCTCAGCTGCTGTCACCGCTGAAGCCATAGTCTCAGGACCGCGCATTTCTCCAATAAGTAGTACATCAATATCCTGGCGAAATGCGCCTCGTAGTGCCGAGGCAAAATTTTCAGTATCGATGCGTACCTCTCGCTGGTCAACAAGCGAGCGCTTAGGCTCAAATACATACTCGATCGGATCTTCTATGGTAACGATATGTTCTGCCCGTTCTTGGTTGATGAGTTCAATCAGAGCAGCAAGTGTCGTTGTTTTCCCCTGTCCCACTGGCCCTACTACCAGGAAGAATCCCTGGCTTCGTCGAGCAAAACTCTCGAGTATCGGTGGCAGGTTAAGTTCTGCAATTGACCTAATGGCGTTAGGAATGAGGCGCATCGCGATACCAATTGCACCTCGTTGAAAGAATGCGTTGCAACGAAAACGATTACCGTCCTCCAGTTGATATGAAAAGTCGATTTCTTTGGTCTGCAGGAACCGCTCTTTCTCCTCGGGGGTGATCATCACACTCAGAAGTCCGAGTGTGTCTTCCGGGGATAGTATAGGTTCCTTAGTAAGGGACACTAAAGAACTGGCTATACGAACCGTCGGATGCGAACCAGCGGAGAGATGGAGGTCAGAACCACCCTCGTGCACCAGAACATTGATAAATTTCTTCAATGAACTTTGAAACTCCATACGCAAATATACTCCTATTGTACCGCCAGGTTCATACTCAGGCTACTTGGCAGTGTGCAGAACGAACTACTACTTTCTTTGCGCCTCTATGATCTTTTCAACCATTGTCAATACTTCCGATGGAATCGCGTTGGCTTTAACGATGTTCCCAACGGCCCCCATTTCCCTCGCCTTTTTGAGGTCTTCCTTCTCTCCTTGGTTTGACAACACGATCAGGGCCGCGCCCGGAGCAAGATTTTGCTCCTTGATTTGCTTTAATAACTCGAAGCCATCCATCTTGGGCATAACGAGATCAAAAACTACCGCATCGGGCCTATACCCTTCTTCTTTCAGTGTTTCTATGGCATCCTCACTTCCAAATGCAGAACGAATCGTATGACCTGCCTGCGCAAACTTAAGGCAATACATGTCTATTAGGAACTCATCGTCGTCCACGATAAGGATATTGTATTTTTTATTTTCCCTCATGCACCATGATTAACTATACTATGAGATCTGTGGCAAGTCTTTCGGGATCTCCTGCGCTTTAGTCGCTGAAGTCGATGCCGGGCCAGGAACTTGTACGTTATCCTTGTTATTGTCCATCTTAACCTCCTCTGCCAAAAGCATGCCGCTGAGCTTGTTGGCTTCTGAAAACGGAATACTTCCAGAGAACGACTTAAGAATGGCATCCTCCTTCATGGTAAGCATGCCATGTTTGCGTGCCACTGTCTGCACTTTATCTTCTGCCGGGTCCGTAAGTATCTGCCGTTCCAACTCAGCCGTCATGGGAAGCATTTCAAATACCGCCAAGCGACCACGCAATCCACTTGGGCAATTAGGCGTTGGCTTTGCCTCATAAATGCTTTCCGGTATTACTGGTTGGAATTTCTTTGGCAAATCGCTAAACTGGTTCTCAAGCATAACGCGAGTACTCTCATCAAGTGCTCTGCCGTCTTCTGCTCCCGGGCATACGCGACGCACGAGGCGCTGCGCGACAGCAAGCACTAATGTTGGGGCAATGAGATACGGATCAACTCCCATATCGACGAGACGGGGAATTACCCCCACAGCCGAGTTGGTGTGAATAGTGGAAAGTACCAAGTGACCAGTAAGGGCTGCCTGAACTGCAAGTTTGGCGGTCTCCGCGTCACGTATTTCTCCAACCATAATGACATCGGGGTCTTGCCTAAGAGTCGTGCGCAAACCATTCGCGAACGTGTAACCGATCTCTGGTCGCACCTGCGACTGACTTACACCGTCCATGAAATACTCCACCGGATCTTCGAGAGAGAGTACGTTTTTCGTTTCGCGATCGAGTTCAGAAAGAATCGAATATAACGTGGTTGATTTACCAGACCCGGTAGGGCCAGACACCAAGATCAAACCATGTGGATGTGAAATAGCGTTTCGAACTTTTGCCAGGTTATCTTCTGAAAGCCCGAGCTCTTCAAGGGGAATGAATCCTCTCTCGCGGTCAAGGATGCGCATCACTATCTTCTCGCCATTTTGCGCGGGAAATGTTGAGACACGAAAATCGATTTTGTGACCCCCGATAGTCGCAGAAAAACGACCGTCTTGGGGCTTACGTCTTTCGTCAAGACGCATTGAAGAGAGTACCTTGATGCGCGCGACTATCGCCTGGTGTACATTCCCAGGCAATGTCAGCGATGTATGTAAAATACCGTCCACGCGAAAGCGTACTTTCACCTGTTTGTCGGTACGTTCAATATGCACGTCCGACGCACGCCCGTCTACTGCATATCTAAGTATCGTCGCAACAATTTTAATAACGGGGGCGTCTTCTTTAATATAGGTATCACCCTCGTGCTCCTGTTCGTCGATAGCGGCCTGGATGTTCCTCTCGTCTATCGTAAGTTCTGACTCCAGCTCGGTAAGCGCCCTCCCGACCTCACCTCCAAGAGAGTGGTATTGTTGTAGTACGTCTTGAAGGTCCTCTTCTGAAATAACGTACACCTTAAACGGCAGTCCTTTTTTGCGGGTAAGAAAGTTAAGTGCATCTATCGCCTCTATATTGCCCGGGTCGGTCATGCCAACTTCCAAAACACCATCCACTACCCCCAAGGGAACCATAGAGTAGTGTGAAGCTGACTCCTCAGGAATATGGTTAAGTATGCTGTAAGGAATCTTTTCTCCGTCAAGTACCCGTGTCGGCACACCAGAGTCACCTGCTTTTGCCGCCAAGATGCTCTCTTGGGATACTCCGATACTTCGTAGCGCCTCCTCTATTGGCACGTCTTGTGCCTTGGCGTTTTCAAACACCATCTCGGCGTCCTTTCGAGAGAGGACCCCCTTGTCTATCAGGCCTTTCATGAGGATGTTCCCCATAGGCTTTTTATTCAGCAAAGATTGCGTCTGCCGCCTGGTCCCCTTCTGTTAGCTCAAAGGAATCTTCTGCCGGGGCGAACGGGTTTGTCCGGCCTACTGGTTCCGGAACAATATCACGACCAAAATCTCGCAACGAACCAAACGCCGGATTTTCGAAAATAGAACTGTCGAGACGAATCGAACGCATGTCGAGCAGCAGACGTAATATTTCCTGTTCGGCTACCGAAGCTTCACTTCTTGAGTCATTCGACAACAGACTGGTACTAGGCGTGCGGTCGGCCATACCAAACCAAGCAAATCCGACAATGACGACGACCAGTACAATAAGTATAATCTTGTTTTGTTTGATGATGTCTAGCATAGGTACATTATGGAAGCCAATAGGTTCGGAGTGAAACACCAAAAGTGTAGAGAGGTTCAGAAACGGCGTTCCCCTCAAGATTGGCGCGGTTGCCCGGGCGTGGACGTACACTCAAGGTGACCAAGTCAACGATTCGAAGGCTCGATTCGAGATCACGCAAGAGCAAGACAAATTCGTCGTACGTTGATACTACTTCAAACTGCAAAGTCAACGATTGATACGGGCGATTCTGTGTCACCCCTCCATTGAGGACCGTACCTGAGGAAGCGCCGCGATCTTTCCCCGACTCTTGCACTGCAACATTTTGAATTCGAATACCATATCTCGCTGCTATGCCGTCCATGTCGAGTACCAGACGTACGTTATCGACATGGTCTGGTAACATTTTTTGGAGTCTATCCAAATTGGCCCCCGCAAATAAATTGTAACGGGAAAGAAGTGAGTTTTTTAGTTCCTGAATCTCGCGAGTTTTTGCGAGCGCTTCGTCAAAACGAGCAACCTTGGTGCGATTTTGTTGTACCGTGTCATATGTGGGACGTACGTACAACGCGAAAACCATTATAGCTGCCCCGATGAAAAGAATTGAAAGAATTGATTTCGTCATAATCGTTATTGCGCTACGCCGCCTGCATCTTGCGGTCCGCCAAAGTCACCCAGATTATCTGCGGGTGCTGATAAATCAAGATCCTCTTGAACACCAAGTTGGTCTGCATTATTAAATGCATCAAGTTCCCCACCTAATTCATCAAACTCGCTAAAGTTGCCCACACCTCCTGAGTACTGAGAGAATACTGTCGTGTAACGGAGCGCGGACGGATTGACAGTTGCAGTGACCTCAAACGTTACCCCGTCACGTACCAGATCGAGCTCAGAGAAAATCGGGTTGGTAACAGCGTTATTCTGACCAAACACGCTTGCCTGCAGCGCAACTCCGTTTACACTGCGAGCCTTTCCTCTCATTCTAATTTCGATTGTATCGTCCTCACCCACGGTGTAATCTAGTGAGTCGTACGCAACAGACTGTAGCGTTAGCTCCTCAAGAAGATTAAACAACTCAGAAGGTGCTAAGTGTCGGGCAAGCACATCGTCGGCAGCCTGCAAACGTGAGTCGAGACGGACAAGTTCTTGTATGAGAGCGGGCTCAAATGCTTGACGAGCCCGTTCAAGCTGCTCGCTCTTCTTTTGTACGTTTGCATCCAGGAATCGATCGTAGAGGAACACCCCTGCAGCGAGTGCAAGCGCAGCTGCGAGCGCCACAATAGCCACAAGTATAAAAATATCTCCAGCCCCTCCGCCGCTGGAATATGAGGGCGCTCCCTTATGCTGTGAAGCGGGCATTTTGTCCGGTATAAAAGATGCTTTTATGTTTGATTCCATGTTTTACTGACTCGGAACGTTTTTAAAGAACGTGGTCGAGCTAACCCTGCATTCTTCGTAGCGCCATCCCTACGGCAACCGCAAATTCTGGTCCCACTTCAACGAGTACGTCTTCAAGAAATGCCGGGGTTTGAATTCTCTGGAATGGATTGCTGCGCTCAACCTCGACACTTACGAGCTCGCTAGCGTACTCAGGAAGACCGAGCAAACTGCTCCCCCCGCCTGCCAATACTACACGAGAAACATTGCGTCCGTACTTCTTCTCGTAGCTTAATAGTACGCGATTGATGTCTGAAAAAATACGCCCAAGTGTTGATAACAGGGCCTCTTTTACCTGTTTATCCTGAACTCCGTCGACGCCTTCGCGAACCAGTAGTCCTTGTTCTCGCTTTACTCGTTCAGAACGGTCGAAGTTCCATCCAAACGCCCGAGAAATGCCCAATGTGAGGTCTTGCGACCCTAGATTTATGAGATGAGAAAAACGAAT
>DCYR01000015.1:0-144 GCA_002331495.1 Patescibacteria group bacterium UBA2105
AAGTGGCTCCTGCCCGAACTCGCCGCTCGGATCAGTGGCGCGGCTCCGTCTTTCGACTCCCACAGTCATTTTCAACAAGTATTAGAAAAACCACCTGCGAGAGGTGGCTTCCTAATACTTGTGGAGATGGGGGGAATCGAACCC
>DCYR01000015.1:456-834 GCA_002331495.1 Patescibacteria group bacterium UBA2105
GGGGGGAATCGAACCCCCGTCCAGAAGAGGAAATGTAAGTGAGTCTACGTAACGTAGTATTCTCCAAAATTTAAACAGGGCATGTAGAGAGAATACAAAATCACACTCTGTCGATCTTCTAAGATTTAAAGTACTACGTGAAGCAGCGCACTACTCGATTCCGAAAAATGACGTTCAGCAGATTCTATCGGACATCAAATCTATGAACGGTCGCTTAGGCGATTACGCGTAAGCGAAGCCGAAGTCCTTCACCTGAAGAGGTGAGAGAACTCCGCGTGCAGTTTTACTTGCACTTATAGGGTTGAATGGTTTTTAGAGATCCACTCGATCTCGCAACGCACACAAACACTAGAACTCTTTGTCGAAGCCGATCATCCC
>DCYR01000015.1:1134-4741 GCA_002331495.1 Patescibacteria group bacterium UBA2105
CTCTTTGTCGAAGCCGATCATCCCCCGAGCCCGACCAAACACTTGGTCAGGCTCGGCGGTAATCGGCTGGTTTTCAACGAACACTAACTGCGCTTCATTGCGCGTTCTGCAGAAATTTTAGCCTCGCGCTCTTTAATCGCCTCGCGTTTATCCTGCTTCTTTTTTCCGCGAGCCAAAGCGAACGTGAGCTTCAGTTTCCGACCTTTATTATACAACGAAATAGGCACTAGTGTCAATCCTCTGGCTATGTTCGCCCCTACTAATTCTGCCAACTCTTTCTTCGAAAGCAACAATCGACGCACGCGTTCGGGGTCATAACTTTCCGGGGCGTTTCCTGGCTGATACGGGGGGATGGAAGCCCCCACAAGATATGCTTCTCCACCACGAACGAGAACACGTGCCCCGGCCAGACTGCCGCGTTTTTGGCGAATTGACTTCACTTCAGTTCCGATAAGTTCAATCCCAGCCTCGAACTCTTTCATAAGTTCGTAGTCAAAGCGAATCTTTTTATTTTCTACAAGAGCCATAGCGGCAGTTTACTCTGCATGCGCCGCGAGTGAAAGTGCACCTTCGCGACTTGCAGCAAATGCCATCGTGCGCGAACGGTGACAAAACACTGCATCGTTAACCCCGCTCAACTCTTGCAGTTCTTCGTCACGCATCCCTGCCCACGCTTCTGGGAAGCGAACATGTGTTTCGAACGTCCCTGGTGACATCCGGATCGCCTGTGCTTTCCATGTATCAGTGGAAGTATCATAGGGCATGATGGCGACTGTGAAAGGGGTATCTTCTGGGAAGAGTTCAGCTGGTAAGGGTCTTTCAAAGATGGGGACAGACCCGTCAAATTTTTGACAAGCTTCCTCGACACTTCGACGAGCAATGATATCGTCCCTGGCTTGTGTTATCTCCCGTTCGAGTATACCACGTGCGAACGAAGCTGCGTCCAAGAACCGCTCGTCAACGTCGCCATCTTCACCCCACGGTACACGAAAGGCCCTTACCAATGAATCAAGAGGGTAGATGCGAAGTTTGGGGTGTGCGGGTTTTGGCACAAAGGCATGTGAGCCGTTGTCGACCGCATCCATTGGTTGCACAAAACGCTCGTCAATGAGTGCAGCAACATCTGGGTCACCACAGAGCTGTTCACCGTAGTGTTTCCATACGAGACCAAATGCAGCATAGGGGATACCATTATCACGTAGCGGAGCCTCGGGCTGGTGATGGTCGAACCTATTTGTTTTTGGGTCGTATATCCCGCCCACATCGCATACCCAGTCAGCCTCAGCGATGATTATCTCATCGCGCGTTCGAATTACCTCAATGGCATCGGGGCCGAGAAGAAGTTGGAGTGTTGCCACAGTAAATACATCGTCGGCATGAAATTCTCCGCTGTGCACAACAACGCTGGTTTTCCATTTGCCTGCCATTACATACGTACTATACAGATTCCGCAAAAGGGCGCCAGCCTCGATCCGCACGTGCTCAAACGACCATTTAAAGCGATTTCGATGCATTCTTGACAAACTTGTGTTACAGTGTCGGTCTAATTATGGCAACGCGCAAAAGGAACGTAAATAAGAAAAGTACGAAAAAGAAGAAAGGCATGTCCCCTCTTGGCGACTTTTCGCGCATGCCTCAGGGTAATTTCTGGATACAAGGTGCAATCACGATTGTCGTATTCATGCTGTTACTTTCGGCATATTCATCACTCACGGGTTTCTTTGTCGAGAAGGAAGAGGTTTCACTGTCGCAACTTACTGCTGACATAAATGCGGGATTGATAACGAACATTAAAGTGAGCGGCGAGAACCTAGAGGCGACCTACCCGATACCGGATAGCGGGGAAGATGCGGAGGTAATTAAAAAATCTAAGAAAGAGGCCGAGGCCTCTCTCACCGAAACTCTCACTAACTATGGAGTCTCACCAGAGGCTCTGTCAGGGGTAGACATTATCATCGAGGATCCAAGTGGATTTCGATTTTGGTTCATGTCTCTTGCTCCGTTGTTCATTCCGATAATTATTATCGTGTTAATCATTTGGTACTTGTCTCGACAGGTTCGTGGATCGGGAATGCAGGCGTTTACGTTCGGGCAAAGTAAAGCACGAATGATTGATCCCGCCGACAAGTCACAAAAGGTCATGTTCGGGGACATTGCAGGAGCAAAAGAAGCTAAGGAGGAACTAACCGAAATTGTCGACTTCCTAAAAAATCCGAAGAAATTTATTCAAATCGGAGCACGCATTCCAAAGGGCGTGATGCTTATGGGTGCGCCAGGTACGGGGAAGACTCTTATGGCTCGCGCGGTTGCTGGAGAGGCCGGTGTCCCGTTTTTCACAATTTCCGGTTCAGAGTTTGTAGAGATGTTTGTAGGGGTGGGCGCGTCACGGGTTCGGGATCTTTTTAAGATGGCGAAAAAAGTTGCTCCGGCCATTGTATTTATAGATGAGATAGACGCAGTGGGGCGTGTCCGTGGTACCGGCGTAGGTGGAGGTAATGACGAGCGTGAACAGACTCTCAATCAAATTCTTGTTGAAATGGATGGCTTTGAACCAAACGAAAAAGTAATCGTAATGGCAGCTACCAATCGTCCTGACGTGCTCGACCCAGCACTGCTTCGTCCAGGGCGATTCGATCGGCGTGTCACCATTGACCTTCCTGATCGTGAGGGTCGCGAGGGCATCTTGGGAATTCACGCACGCAAGAAGCCGCTAGGCGCCGATACCAACTTGAAGGTTATAGCAGAGCGTACTCCCGGATTCTCTGGAGCAGATTTGGCAAATTTGATGAACGAGGCGGCAATTCTCGCGGCTCGCGAAAATCGCAAAGAAGTAACCCAGTACGACCTTATTCGTTCGATCGAGAAAGTGATGCTTGGTCCCGAGCGCAAAAGCCACGTGCTGAACAAGAGGGAAAAAGAAATTACGGCGTATCATGAAGCAGGTCATGCTCTTGTTGCTTCAGTGCTTCCGTACGCTGATCCGGTACACAAAATCTCAATTATTAGTCGTGGACGAGCTGCCGGGTATACGCTCAAGCTCCCTCTGGAAGACAGGAAGATGCAGTCGAAGCGTGAATTTCTTGACGATATTGCGGTATCACTCGGAGGCTACGTAGCAGAACGAATAGTATTTGACGATGTGACCACAGGACCATCGAATGATATCCAGGTGCTAACTAACCTTGCGCGCAATATGGTGACACGCTGGGGAATGTCGGAAAAGCTTGGCACGGTGGCACTTGCGGGAGATGACGGCAAGACACTTTTTGGTGTAGGCGTAAACGGGAGAGAACATTCCGAGCGCATCTCTGCGGAGATTGATGTTGAAGTAAAGGAAATAATTGATGGAGCATACCAAAAGGCGGAAACCATTCTTACTGAGAATCGCAACGTACTCACTGCTATTGCCAAACGTCTTGTAGAGAAGGAAACTATTGAACGAGACGAATTTGAAGAGCTGTTACGAAAGCACAATATTACTCCCAAGCAAAAGGAAGATATTGAGCACACGGGGGTATAATGCCATGTAGTGAAAGAGGGGGACAGAAAAATACGCGACCTTGTACCCGAGGTGGCAAAAGAAACAGACGAGAAGGTTACCGACGAG
>DCYR01000015.1:5119-8799 GCA_002331495.1 Patescibacteria group bacterium UBA2105
GAACTCAAACAACGTTCAACCGGGTGCGCGGAGCGGGTTAAAAAGCTCGAGTCAACCTTCTCCCTCATAGATGCATTTCTTGCGCTGGTAGAAGAACGCTTCCCTGTGGAGCACGACGATGGGAAGTCTGCCGTGACGAATGGGGTGCGCACGGACCGAGTACGTATCCGCGAAGCATTGGCCCTAATGCTCAAGATACACATAAACCAACCGAACCGAATAGAGAGTGGGGACCCCTTTATATCGCACCCTTTGAAGGTTGCACATGAAGTATTGGAGACATATAAAGGGAATGCCGTGTCCCATGTGACGGCAGCGGCTCTACTGCACGATAGTATCGAAGATCAATCTCGACTCTTGTCTCTTGAGAGAGGAATGATGCCAGAATGGCATCCACGTCGCATACAAAATGTAAGGGAGGCGGAACGAGATGAGGCACTACGCGGCCTCGGGCTTTTGTTTGGTCTCCATACGCAACTTTTGGTGAATTCTCTCACCAGTCCAGCTGCTCTAAAGACCTCTATTGCACAACATGAAAAAAATGTTGTGTATGAAAACTACATTAGAAGAATATTCACTTCAGAAACAATTCCGCGTGCGGTTTCCGCTATAAAATGGGCAGATCTGAAGGAGAATGCCTTAACGATAGGGGGGATATATAAAAAGGGGAAAGAGGCACTTGCTATGGGTAACCAAGAAGAGGGCGACTACCTTATGGGCATGTATAAGAAACTCAATTCGAAATACCAACCGATTTTGCAGATTACCAGAGATTTTTTTGAAAACGTTGCAGAAGACCACCCACTCTACGAGCAACGAGAGCAGGCAATAGTGCGCATCGATAACACGATCGCCTCTCAATACGGACTCACTTGAGATTTTTTGTTGTAGGCACTACTATTTGCACAACTTGTCCGTGGCTCAAGCAGCTTAGAAACACCGAGCTTATAATGCCAAGCGAGGGATGAGTGGAAAAATGTGTCCGCCCTTAGCTCAGTTGGTCAGAGCACCGAGCTTATATCTCGGCGGTCCCAGGTTCGAATCCTGGAGGGCGGACACATTTTTCCACGATTTTCGAGCACTGGCATTGCATTGAAGATATAATCTCGGCGGTCCCAGGTTCGAGTCCTGGAGGGCGGACCGGAGTGGCATCTCACCCTCCTTTGGCTATTGGAGGGAAGATGTATTTTCTACAATGTATAGTAGCAAGCTACCAGGAGTTTATTCCATATGTAGATTGCTGAGGTTTTTCTGTATGCGCTCAGAAACGAGAACATGTTTTGACAGTGTCGGGTCTTTTGTAACGAGTAATCGAGCTTCGTTTCGTGCAGCCTCGACCATTTTTAAGTTTTGCATAGCTTCCATTCCAAGGTCAGATACGCCCCACTGCGCGGCACCTGCAAGTTGGCCGGCACCGCGCAGTTTGAGGTCTTCTTCGGCAAGCGCGAATCCGTCCGAGGCTTTCTCGAGTGTGCGGATACGATCAAGTGATGTCTTAGTTTTTGTGTCCGAGAACAGGTAACAGTATGGTTGGTAGCTTGAACGCTGCACACGACCCCGAAGCTGGTGTAACTGGGAGAGACCGAAGCGCTCAGCGCCTTCGATAAGAATAAGTGTGGCATTTGGTACGTTAAGGCCGACCTCTACCACGGAAGTTGCGACCAAAACATCAATATCTCCGCTCTCGAACTTACCCATCACATCCTCTTTTTCTTTCGGCGTCATTTTTCCGTGCAGCATATCAACCGAGTAATTTTTAAACGGACCCTTCTGTAGACGTTTGGCCTCTGCACGTACCGACTTTACTCGCAGGGCAAGCGCCTTGTCGGGGTCGGGTTCATCAATACGCGGGCAAATAACGTATGCTTGGCGGCCATTTGTCATTTCAGAGCGTATCGCTGTGTACACTTCGTCGCGTTTGCTTGGTGGCACTACTTTCGTGCGGATTTCCTTGCGTCCTGCCGGTCGTTCGTCGAGCACGGATAGGTCAAGGTCGCCGTAGATAGTGAGTGCAAGTGTGCGCGGAATGGGTGTCGCGGTCATTGAGAGCAGGTGCGGAGCTGAGCCGTCTTTTTGTGCAAGCTTTTTTCGTTGGTTGGTGCCAAAACGGTGTTGTTCGTCGATAACAACGTACGCTAGATTTTCAAACTGAACTGTTTTTTGTATAAGCGCGTGCGTTCCCACAACTATAGGTATCTCGCCGTTGGCAACCCACTTTTTTAGTTGAGCTTTTGATATCTTAGTAGGCTCTTTTGGGTTCACCTTAGACGGGAACTTCTGGCAACCACTTCCGGTAATTAGCCCAATTTGTATAGGCGAATGCTCGAAAGCTTCGATAAGGCTTGCGAACTGCTGTTTGGCAAGGATCTCGGTCGGTACCATGTATGCGACCTGCGGCGGTTTGTGCTCTTTTCCAGTGAGTTTTCCGCGTGCAATTGCATACATTGTTGCGGCCGCGACTGTCGTCTTGCCCGAGCCGACGTCACCCTCTAGTAGTCGAGACATCGGATACGGTTTTTCAAAATCGTTCATGATATCTCTCGTTGATTTTTGCTGTGCTTTGGTGGGTTCATAGGGGAGTGCATCAATGTAGCTCTTAAGTGCGTCCTCGTTAGCGTCCACCTGTGGCGCCTTAAGTTCCTGTGTGTCGTGGCGATCTTTTTGATGGGCGACCTGAATAAGAAATACCTCTTCGAACGCAAACCGCTTGCGCGCGGCACTCGCATCTTTGTTTTTCTGTGGGGTATGTATCCACACGAGGGCAGTAGCAAGCGTTGGCAACTTGTATTTTTCTAGGATCTTCGGCGGGACGCAGTCCTCGACCTTTTCGTGTACGCCAGATGCAAGAATCTTGTGAATTGCGTGGTATATCCACTTACTGCTAATACCACGGCTCTCTGGATACACTGGAAACAATTCCGCATCGGGAGTCTCTGCTTCGAACACATCCGGCAAATTTGGCATCGGCTCAATCGTTGGGTTTGCAAAATAAGGCTTAGATTTGCCGGTGGGCTTACCGGTCACCTTTACGTATTTGGCATGTTCGAACATTTTTGCGGCATAAGGCTGGTTAAACCAACGCACCTGTACACTGCCAGTGGCGTCACTTAGCATGGCCTCTATTACATAGCGCTTGGTTTTCCACGAGAGCTTCTTCTCTAAGTTTGAGATTTCGCCGTACACTGTTACGGTTTCGTTCGGAACGATATCAGCGATGTGATGCGCAGCACCGACGTCTTCGTAACGACTTGGAAAATGAAAAAGTAGGTCCTGCAGCGTCACAATACCTAACTTCGCAAGGGCAGCTTTCTGCTGTTTTACAAGGCGAAAATGTTTTGTTACTTCGTCGCTGGGTGACATTTGGTGATTATATCTCACCCCCCCAGTACGCGCACATTTCCTTTCGGCTCAAGAAGTTTCAATCTGCGGTGTTTCTTGAACGAAGTTCGAAACTATATGACTGACCATCCGGAAGGATGGAACGATTAACGCTGGCCGCGCGGAGCGCGTGGTGGCTTTGTGCTTCTGCGTACGCATTGGAGTTTGTCTCAATGCTAATAACTCACCACGCTGCCTCCCTCCGGTCGGCACCCACCCTACGCCCTGACCACTCCGTTTTAAAAAAAAGAAAAAACACCCCCCTAAAAACCTTCAATATTGTGTGGTCGGGCGTGGGGTGG
>DCYR01000020.1 GCA_002331495.1 Patescibacteria group bacterium UBA2105
CGAGCCTTGTACTCACCGCCCGTCAAGTCAGGGAAGCTGGGAGTACCCGACGTTCGTCTTCATGACGACCTAAGGTAAATTCAGTGACAAGGACTAAGTCGTAACAAGGTACGGCTACCGGAAGGTGGTCGTGGATTCATTCCGATTGGAACCGTTTTGCTTTTGCAAAACTTATTGGTGATTTTCTGTATCTCAGCTGAGTACAGAAACAGTAATAGTGTTGGATACGTATACTACACTTGGCAGCCGGGGAAGACCGGTATGTGAACGGAACAAAAGAGGATACATTCAAGTAATCACGCACAAACCCCACGAATTTTCGGATTCGTGGGGTTTGTGCGTTGTGCAAATAAAAATTGGCGGGCGGCCTAAGATGTCGGCCGCCCGCCCAAGTTTGGGGGAGGATGGGAATGTCCCATCAATTCCTGTTGGTTCGGCGCCGGTTGCGACCGTTGCCTTGTTGCGGCTTTCTCTTCTTGCCGCTGTTCTTTCCCTTGCGAGGACTCCATCCTGCCGGCCGCTTCACTTTGCGGTTATGCGACCCGTGGCTCATGAGTGATCACCCCTTCTTTTTCTGCCGCTCCTGGCGCCGCTTGCGGCGCTGCTTCGAGTTTTTGCCCTTTGGGTTTCCACCCGGCTTGCAGCTCTTGCTTCTGGAGCGATATTCACGTCCTGGATTACAACTCAAAGGCTTAACCTCCCTTAAAAGAAATGCCCGCTCCTCGTGAGCGTGGCTACTTGCGATACTGGCAGAAACCCTTTGTTTTTGCTAGTATTTTCCGCATTGTAGTAAAAATGCAGCTGTAGCTCAGGTGGTTAGAGCGCGTCGCTGATAACGACGAGGTCCCAGGTTCGAGTCCTGGCAGCTGCACCCTCTGAAGAACGAGGCTAAGGAGTGGTGAAACAGTGTCCCAGACTGTTTTTCCTGATCACGACGAGGTTCTCAGGTTCGAGCTGCATTGTATAAAGACACTACAATAAAACTAGACCACTTTTTCATGCCAAAAAACCCCGGGGTGCCAATCTCGTGCCCGGAAACATCCTCTTGAGTAACATAAAAACGACAAGTTCGGCAACATGAGTTCTCGTTGTATAGTAAATAAAAACGCACCCACCACTATAATCCGTGGCGAGTGCGTTAGTTTATCGCAGGCACATTGTTTCATGAGCGGTGATATACAAGCACCAAGTTGCGAAGATGTTTTCGTTTTTCGCAACGACTGCTAGCCCACAGGAAGTGCCCCTTTCCGTCGGTGTCCCTGAATGTGTCGATGCAGTCGACACTGATGTTTGAGGCAGGAACCCCAAGCTCAACTGCCTGTCCTCGTATCACCAAAAACAAGTCTATCTCGCTTGTTGCATAATCGGTTATGGCACCATAGGCTTCACATGCCTCCAATAAGGCTGTGTTATACGTACCGTATAGTACATGACTCGGGGGGTGTAGGAATCCAGTTCGAATCCCACAGCACACATGCAGATACATGTCGCTCGAACGAACGCCCTGCTGCTGCATCGCATCAACCGTAGCTGCAACCACACTACAGTGTTCTCGCGATTTTGTTCCTTCCAATATGTATTTTCGGTCGAACAAGCTGTCGCGAGCGGCGTGGAAGCACCAAAGGTGTGTTCGTTGGCGATCCCAGGCTATGACTGTCGGGCAATCCGCTGATGTTATCCCGAAGATCTCTCCCCGGGGCACGATTGCGCCGTCAGCGAAACACTTGCCCAAGATGGTGACGTCATCACTTCCAGTTGTCTCAATTTCAAATGTCGAGGGAAATGCCAATTGTGCATTCGCACGTGTCGGAATAGGCATCCAGACACGTTTATTCCCTCGGATAGTACTCGAGAAAGTTGCCCTGACTGCGTCGACGATTTTATCAAGTCCGTTCTGGTGATTTCGGTCGATTGTCCAATCACAACCCCCCGAAGAGATTCCGTCGAAGATACCAAGGCATTGCACCATGGCAGGGCCAGTGATACTTGTGTGAGCAGCCGCGTTTAAAATAGCACGGCAAGCTTGTTCGGACATCGCTTCCTCCTCTTGCTTGGTGCGCCTGGCGCACGGTTATGGTCTGCGCGACACTATACAATAGACGCGGGAGTGTGTCTATTTAAAGAAATTCCTCTTTTGGGACTTAAATTCATCGGTTTTGTCCACCAGGTCGAGGTGGTCATTACAGATACGCCCTTTTACCTCACGATTGTTTTTATCTTGCTGCCATTGCGCTCCGTCCCAAAATTCGAGGTGCGAGAAGTTGGTCTTGTACTTTGACTTGTCACCATACGCGGTACCGATGTAGAAATACTCTTTACCTTCCTGCTGCGCCACGCGTGCCTCGTTAAGTAGGAACCACATGCCAAACGAACTCTTTGCAAACTCTGGTGCGTAGAAATAGAACCAGACGTGCGACATTTGCTTATCTGCTGCCAAAAATACATATCCTGCAAGTTCACCTTCACTTTTGTACTCAATTATGTGCGTGAGCGCGCCTTCTTTGAGTACGTGCTCGAATCGTTTGCGGGGCATGGTGTGCGCCCCGTGGTGTCGTTCAAAGTAGGAAAGGCAAAACTTCGTGAACTCTTCGTTTGTCGCAAAATCGTTCCTTGAGTGTACGGCTCGATCAAATTCATCGTCGTGTTTACGCAGCACGCGTCTGTTTTCGCTGTTGGGTTCCCAGTCTAAAAGCACGATGCGTGCGCTGCGTGCCATGTAAAACGTATTCCACACATCGTCTGAGCCGGAGTAGGGAAGAAATCCTTTGTCGTAGATTTCGTTTAACGAGTCGCCCTCTTCATACTCGCAGTAATTACAGTATCCAAATGAATACGTGCCGTAGTTGTGTGCAAATTCGCTGCTAAAAAATCTCATACAATATTTATTTTGTGATTTGCGAAGCGCAGCATTCTCTAATTCTATAGAATTAGAGAATGATTACTGGAAGGTAGTGTCGAGCCAATTGGGTAGTGAGTCTAAAACTCCATGGAGGTTCCCTGAGGTGAGCACTAAGAGCACGGAGTTGTTAGAGAGCGCGGATTTTAGGGTATCTCGCACGCTTTCTTCATCATGAACTCCCCGGGTTGACACACCTGAGGCGGCGGTACGTTCGACTATTTCTTGTTGTGTAAGTTGCTTATGCGTGTCGGCCCCTTGTGTTGCCGGTTCAAATACCAGTACCTCGGCCACGTCTTTAAACACAGTATCATACCACGCAAGTGCATCACGATTACGCCAGCTAAAGGTGTGTGGCTCAAATAGCACCACCTGGTTTTTATCCGGGTAGTGAAGCTTGATGGCCTCAATTGCTGCACGCGCCTTTTCGTATGAAGAGCCAAAACCTTCATATGCTGGAACTTTTGAAGCGTTAGTTATCTTGTTGAGTCGGCGACGGACACCACTAAATTCTGCGATTGCTGCAACGAACTCTTCTGGGGTTACTAATTCACGTGTAAGCAGTAGTGCGGCGACACCGACGATGTTCTGCACATTGTGACTACCGAGCAATTTGGTCTCTAGCTGTATCACTTTCTGACCGTCGTGTATAAGATCAAAAACGGTCGTTTCTCCATAGGTAATATTTTCTGCTCGCCACAATGCGTCATCGTTGAGTCCGTAGGTAATGTACTGCGGCGCATGCTTAAGTACATCCTCGACGCCACCATTGTCGATACATGCAACGAGTAGGCCGTGCTCTGGCATCCCCTTGAGTAATTTCACAAATGGCTTTACATAATCTTTATAGGTAGGGAAGACGTTCACGTGGTCGTGCTCGACTGACGTAAGTAGTACGTCATCTGCACTGAAGTGTAGAAATTTAGACTGATTATCCCAGTGCGCCGTTGGGTATTCGTCTCCCTCAATGACCGCAACTTCTCCATCGGTCTTCTTTGACGTGTACTCCATGTCGATGGGGTAGGCCCCGATGAAGTAACTTGGATCTTTACCGGCATGAGTGAGTACCCAGGCTGCGAGACTTGTTACTGTCGACTTCCCGTAGCTTCCGGCAACCACAATGCGGTGCTGTTCGTTCATCAGCTCGGCGATAACTTCAGGGAACGATTTGATCTCGACTCCCATTTCGTGCGCATGGGCAACTTCTGCGTTGGTCTCGGGCGCCAACTTTGCATTGCGCCCAATGATGACGAGGTCAACATCCTTGGGGATGTTTTCTTCCTTATACCCGTGGCGAAAATCGATGCCGAGTTTCTCTACATAGTTGCTGGCAGGGGGGTAGAAGTCGTCGTCTGAGCCGCTAACTTTCCACCCTGTGTCTTGTAGGAGCTTTGCTGTGGCGCTCATTGCCACCCCCGCGACGCCAATAATATGAGCCTTTTTCATAGGGAGAATATAGCACAATCCCCCAACAAACGAGTTTGGCACAAACTTGACACACTAATCTTTACATGCTATTATCCAAGGTAGAAAGTAGATAAGGAGTAAGGAGAAAAAAATGAAAACCCATTGGATGCTTGTTTTCATTGGAATCGGAATTCTCGGCTGGTTTGAATATCGGGTACAAACCAGCAAAGCGAATCCGTGCATGCAGGATTTGGACACACTCGTTGAGTGTGTCCTAAAAGGAAAACTATAAATCCTGCTTGCTATGAGAGACCGCAACATCGAAGTTGCGGTCTTTCGCTTTTTTTATACGTGCTGTATTGTTCTCTGCATGGAAAACAGCACGCTTTACGTGGTCGCGACTCCCATTGGAAACCTCGAAGACATTACGCTTCGCGCGCTTCGCATACTTGGTGAAGTCGATGTTATTTTTTGCGAAGATACGCGGGTAACTAACCGGCTTCTAGAGCGGCACAGTCTCAGTGCGAAACTGAAGAGCCTCAATGCTCGTACCGAGCAGGGGAAAACAGAGGAAGTAATTGGACATCTCAAAGAGGGCAAGAATGTTGCATATGTGTCTGATGCGGGCACACCGACAGTATCCGACCCTGGCTCAATGCTAGTGTCTGCCGTCCGAGAGGCTGGGTTTAAGGTGGAGGTAATCCCAGGGCCTTCTGCGGTGACCGCTGCGCTCTCAATTATTGGAGTACCTGCAAGTGAATTTCTATTCTTGGGATTCTTGCCGCACAAGAAAGGGCGGCAAACACTTCTCAAAGAAATCGCCGAATCAAAACGCACGGTCGTGTTGTACGAATCAACACATCGCATCTTGAAATTACTAGATGAACTTGAAGAAAACCTCCCAGTTAACTGGAGGGTTTGTATCGCTCGTGAACTGACCAAGGTCCACGAAGAGGTACTGTGCGGCTCTCCAGAGGAGCTAAGACAGGCTCTAACTGACAACCCGCAGAAGCAAAGGGGGGAATTTGTTGTTGTCATTGCGCCCATCTGAGGCATGGTATACTAGTGCCCAATGAAGGATGTAAAAAATATAATCGCTCTGGGCATCATTGTTGCTCTCGTTCCTTTCCTGGGATTCCCCGCGTCATGGAAGAACGTAATTTTCGCATTTTTGGGTCTTGCGATAGCAGGACTCGGCTATCGTGTGCTCGTGCATATTCGCGCGTATCAGAACCCTGTTCGCAACGAAGGTGAGCAAGACGGCGCTAGGGTAGGTACCGAGGAGTCAAAGAGCGCACATGAGTAAACGAGTATCGCTGACATTGCTTCTGCTTACAATCTCCTTGTTTGTCGTAGGTGCGGTAGCTCTGCTGCTGTTTTTTGGCGCCGTTGCACTGGGTAAGGGAGTTTCTACGTATTCCCGCGAAGCAGTGCGTGAGCAGATCATCAAACAAGGCCCGCCGCCAGTGGTGCATATAAATACGCCGCCATTTGTCCGAGCTATTTACATGAGCCAGTGTGCTGCTGCCACCGACAGCTTTCGCCGCGATCTGGTGAGTCTCATAGAAGATACGGAACTCAATGCAATTATAATTGACATCAAGGACTTTACCGGGACTGTTAGTTTCCCTAGAGGCAAAGAGGTTGAGGACTTAGGGGGTAGTGGCTGCACTGTTCCGGATATGAAGGAGTTCATAAACACCCTCCACAACAAGGGTATTTATGTCATCGGGCGCATCACGGTATTCCAAGATCCTCTCTATACTTCCGCGTACCCTGAACAGGCAGTGCAAAGTAAAAGCAAGGGAATGCCATGGAAAGACTACAAGGGCCTTTCATTTGTTGATGTTGGAGCTAAGCCATTTTGGGACTATATCGTAGACATAGCACGCGAGTCACATGCTATAGGGTTCGATGAGCTAAACTTCGACTACATCCGCTATCCTTCAGATGGTCCTATGAGCGACGTTCAGTTTAACTACTCTAACTACGACCAACGTGCTATAGAGCTCGAGAAGTTTTTTCAGTATCTATCATCCAAGGTACGCAAGGCAGACAAAAACGGTCATGTACCAACCCTTTCAGCCGATCTCTTTGGGATGACAACGACCAATTACGACGACCTCACCATCGGGCAAGTATTAGAACGTGCAACGCCATATTTTGACTACATCGCGCCGATGACATATCCATCACACTACCCGCCAGGATTTAACGGGTATGCGAATCCAAACGAAAATGTGTATGGAGTTGTTAAATATTCAGCTGACAGGGCGGTTGAACGTGTAGAGTCTGCGACTACGACAATACCGGCACTTGCATACGTTCCGGTCAGTACTTCAACTTCCCATGTCTATCGAAAACCTGCACGAGACCGAAACATTTTGCGACTGTGGCTTCAAGATTTCGATTATGGGGGTGACTACGGTCCGGTAGAAGTACGTGCGCAAATTCAGGCTCTCTACGACAGTGGCCTACACTCATGGATGCTCTGGGCGCCATCGAACCGCTACACCAAGTCGGCACTCGAGCCCGCAGAGCGATCACAGTAAATCCCCGAAGTCGCTACGTAGGTGAACAAACTGCGATATTATGTAGAGTATGGCTGAAGCTTACGAATATGACCCCAAACGCATAGTGTATTTTGCGGCCACTGACTCGCGGAATCAGAAGATACCGTTTGGTATACGAGCAGAAGATCGTATGCGCCATATGTACGTCATTGGTAAGACCGGCATGGGCAAGTCGACACTGCTTGAGAATCTGGCCATTCAGGATATTCAAAACGGAGAGGGACTTTGTTTTATTGATCCACACGGCAGCACCGCAGAGAAACTTCTTGAGTTTGTACCCGAGTCGCGAGTCAACGACGTAGTATACTTTGCCCCGTTTGATGTTGAGCACCCGATTGGCTTCAACGTGATGGAGGATGTCGGCTACGACAAACGCCACCTTGTGGTGGCGGGCCTTATGAGCGCATTCCAGCGCATTTGGGTAGATGCATGGTCTGCTCGCATGGAGTACATTTTGCAAAACACGCTTCTTGCATTGCTCGAGTATCCGGACACGACCCTTATCGACGTAAACCGCATGCTCATCAACAAAGACTTCCGCAACAAGGTCGTCGAGTATGTGACCGACCCGATCGTGAAGCGTTTTTGGGTGGAGGAGTTTGCTGGTTACACCGACCGCTACACGCAGGAGGCGACGCCGGCTATCCAAAACAAAATAGGGCAGTTCGCATCCAACCCGCTGGTACGCAACATAATTGCTCAACCTAAATCCACCTTCGACATACGCTACCTGATGGATAACAACAAGATCCTCATCGTGAACCTCTCAAAGGGGCGCATGGGGGAGCAGAATGCTGACTTGCTCGGAAGTATGCTCACCACAAAAATATATCTGGCGGCCATGAGCCGCGCAGAAGAAGAGGCGTCTACTTTGGGAAAACTCCCGCCATTCTATCTATATGTAGACGAATTCCAGTCGGTGGTTAACGACTCATTCAGAAACATCCTTTCCGAAGCGCGTAAGTACAAGCTCTCGCTAACCATTGCCCATCAATACATAGAGCAGGTGGAGGAAGAGATTCGTGCTGCAGTATTTGGGAACGTGGGTACCACAATCACGTTTCGCGTCGGGCCATTTGACGCAGAAACACTAAAAACCATTTTTGAACCCACTTTTTATGCAGAAGACCTGGTAAACCTCGGATTTGCACAGATCTATCTCACACTCATGATAGACGGCATTGGTTCGAAGCCATTTTCTGCAACCACACTACCGCCTGTCGAAGATCCACCGGAGAGCTATATGAAGCGAATAGTAGAGAGCTCACGGCGACAATTCTCGCACTCGAGAGCGGACATAGAGAAGATGATACGGGGAACCGACGAGGCATTACCTCCGGGAGGATTTGAAAATCTGAACAAAAAGCGCAACGAACAGAAAAAGAAAAACAAGAAGAAGAAAAGCAACGGAAGGAAGAATAGCGACCAGCACCCAATGGCCATACCCAGTCAGGAAACTCGCGGAGAGGAAAGAGCAAAACAGGAAGAAAAACAGAGCCGGCACAACAAAATACGCGATGTCGAATCCGAGGAACCCAAGGACAGAGCAAACCTGCGCGAAGCGCTCGCCGCGATAGCACAGCGCAATAAGAGCAACGAAAGAGAAGCTCAGAAAAGAACTCAGCCCACGCCACAGCCAGAAAAAAAAGCCAACAATGACCACGAGGTGCCGCAAGACGTACTAGAGAAGGTATTGCAGGTAGAAGAATAGTTATGCGCTGGTTGGTGTATATCGCCCTTTTGCTGTATACACCAACTCTTGTGAGTGCTCAGGTACTTATTACCGAAATAATGTATGCGCCAGAAGGCGCCGATGCGAATCGTGAGTGGGTCGAAGTATGTAACTCAGGGTCTGAGGTAAATATCGAGAACTGGAAATTCTTCGAGAATGATACGAACCACGGCCTCTCTCTTATCTCTGGTACGGCTAGTCTAACATCGGGGTCTTGTGCGGTAATTGCTGACGATGCAGACGTTTTTCTGGGTGACCATCCAAGCTTCTCGGGAAACTTGTTCGATAGCGCATTTAGTCTTAAAAATACCGGGGAGACTATCGCACTCAAAGATGATTCGGGTTCTGAAGTGGATAGAGTGACATATTCTGACGCAGACGGAGCAAAGGACGACGGACTTTCATTGCATAGAAATAGTAACAGCTGGATCCCCAGCACGCCCACACCAGGGATAGGATCAGGCATTGAAAATTCAAATCCCGAGCAAGGTCCTACTAACGAAGCTTCAGGCAATGAGCCGCCAACGACAAACACGACTCTATATTCCTACGAGTCCGTAACCATAGAGCCTCCACAAGACATCTTCATTCGCGTTCCGACAGAGATAACGACAGTTGCGTACTCACATACAATATTCAAGATTGAGAGCTACGATGCTACCGGCAGCGCGATAGACAGCGGCAAGGTTTCGTGGTCATTCGGAGATGGTGGCGAAGCCAGGGGAAGGGAAGTGAGTCATCGTTTTTTGTATCCGGGAGAGTATATTGTAACCGTGTCGCTTGAACTCGGTTCACTATTTGATACGAAGCAAATACGTTTGATTGTAGTACCACTTGAAGCCAAGTTATACGTGGCTCCAGATGGAAGCTGGGTTTCTATTGAGAATCAAAGCGAGCAGCAACTAGACATGTCCCAATGGAGGATACTGTCCTCCGGGCAATATTTCCGCGTACCGGATAAGACTGCCATTCCAGCCATGAGCGAGGTTCGCTTTGCGACGGAAGTAACCAAGCTTACTACCCTCAGGGCGCAGCAGCAGGCAACGTTGGTATATCCTGACGGAACGTTGGCCCTGCAAAGTGTCAAGAAACCGGAAGCAAATGAAGAAATCAAAGTACAGGATAGTACGGCCGAGGTGCAACAACCAGCCGGTACCATAACGACTGCACCTACGAGGTCACAAATCTATGCTCCTGAGGTAGCAATTGCCGAAGCTGCCGCAGCAGTGACAGTTGCTGCACAGAAAGAACGGGGCGACGTTGCCAGTGCAACACAGACTGGGGTCGTTATTTTAGAATCGGGACATGAAGAAGAAAATCGTAAATCGCCATATTGGTACTTTGCGCTTGCAGCCCTGTTAACCTTTGCGGTAAGCATCGCATTGCTCGGAAAACCCAAAGCACTGGTGGTAGATGGCTTCGAGATCGTTGAGGAGAAAAACTAGGCAACACAATAGCTTGACTTTATGCCCCGCCGGGTGTGAACTGAAGATAGATAACACAAGGAGGAAGGACTGCTATGTACCACTTTATGCTGTATCAGCCATTCATCATGCTGCGGGCGTGGCAAGACATTTACGTTGAAAGCGCCTCGCGCTTTATGTGCGCAGCGTGGGGCATTTCTCGGCTGCCCAAGGGAGCCGTGAAGAGAATCGAAATAGACTGGAGGGGAAACAGGGTCATCCATGCTGATTTTAGCCAGTCGGAATAGTCCCAGCCTGTCAAAACACAAAAGAAGAAGAGATCGTTCACTGCCCCTGGTTACAAAGGGGCATTTCTTATCGCCAAGGCTCAGATCCTCGTCTTTTTTCGCTATGAAGTGATCCATATTATGACATAACTCGGCACAACAGAGCCGTTCTTGTCATAGAGATAACTACAATTGTGTGGTAGCATAAATCGTTTATGTATTCGTCAGTGTATTCAAGATACTCAAAAAAAGGTAAGAAGGACGATAAGCTATTGAAGGTGTTAGTTGTCGGAGGTGCAGGCTACATTGGCGGCGCCACGACCGATGTACTGCTCAAACGAGGTATCGACTTCACAGTATACGATAGCTTGCTGTATGACTCGCACTTCCTCAAACCGGTTGATTTCGTCCACGGAGATATTCGTGATACGGAAAAACTAAAGGAGTTGCTTCCGCAATACACTCATGTCATTTGGCTTGCGGCACTCGTGGGTGACCCTGCATGCCGCATTAAACCCGAGCTTACTAAGGAGATCAACCAAGACTCTGTTGAGTGGCTAGCAAAAAACTATGATGGTCGGATTGTCTTTCTTTCTACTTGTTCAGTGTATGGCATAAATAATGACGAAGTTGACGAAGATGCGCCACTCAACCCGCTGTCTGCATACGCTGAAACAAAGGCGAAAGCAGAAACATTTCTGAAAGACAAGAACGCATTGATGTTCCGACTCGGTACCGTCTTTGGTGTCGCGGACGATTTTGCTCGACTGCGCATGGACTTGGCGGTGAACTATATGACGGCTAATGCGTTGCAAAAGGGAGCGTTATCTGTTTTTGGTGGTTCGCAATGGCGGCCACTCATCCATGTAAAAGATATTGGGCGGGTGATCGTGGATAATTTAGATAACGAAATTACCGGTGTCTATAACCTTGCACAACAAAACAAGCAGATTAAGGACCTTGGCGAAGCTATAGCAAAAATGACCAGTGCAAAGATCGAGTACACCGAAATTCCGTTTCAGGATCAACGTAACTACCACGCATCAACCAAGAAAGGAGAGGGGGGCAAGTTGTTTGATTCGAAAACCATGTACACCATAGAAGATGGCATAGATGAGATTAAAAATCTCATTGAAACTGGTAGACTCAATTATACTGAGAACGACGTGTACTTTAACGAGCGGCACCTCTTAAAACTGATAGAACATGGGAGATTCAGCTAAAGAACCACAATTGATAAAAGGAGGGGTCGCGGTTGATGATCGTGGCCAACTAACGTTTGCAAACGATTTCGCGTTTGATGGCGTGAAGCGTTTCTACATGGCTGAGAACTTCTCTCTCGGTACCATTCGTGCGTTCCACGGCCATAAAAAGGAGGCAAAGTATGTGTTTGTTTCTTCTGGATCTGCGTTAGTTGCAGCTGTTGAGATGGATGACACTGAGAAGCCAAACAAAAAGAACGAAGTGCTTCGGTTTACACTCTCTGCACGCTCGCCATCTGTGCTCTACATTCCGGCGGGGTACGCAAATGGTTGGAAGGCACTTGAGCCAGACACGAAGGTGATGTTTTTCTCGACCACAACCATGGACGAGGCCAAAGACGACGATTTTCGTTTCCCAGCAGACTACTGGGGCTCAGATATTTGGGAAGTAGAAGACAGATAGTATGAAGAGAGTTCTCATATTAGGTGCAAGCGGTATGCTCGGAAGTGCAGTGTACGATGTACTCAAGGATAAATACGAGCTCGTGCTTTCGATGCGTGACCCCAAACACGCTGAGCTTCTAGAGAAAGCATACGGCGGTACGGATAAGCACAAAGTTGTAGCCTTTGA
>DCYR01000003.1:0-19385 GCA_002331495.1 Patescibacteria group bacterium UBA2105
CTCAAAACTCCTGCCACGCCGGTGCGACAAAAATGTTCGCGCTGTCTCGGTATTCGAGTCCGTCCAACCCGAGGCACGTGAGCGTGTATTCACTTTGTTGCGTGATATTGTCGACGACTTGTGAACCAGAAGTGAGGCTGGCGACAAGGTTGGGTCCTTCCACACTACACGTATCCACGTTCGTTGTAGTCCATTCGATTGTAGCGCTTCCACCAAACTGAACCATTCGTGGAATTGCATCAATGCTGAGTGTTGCCGGCAGTATGTTTCCACCGCCATTGTTTCCACCGCCTGCGCCTGCTCCTCCGCCGGTTCCGTTGCCTCCTGCGTTGCCAGACGGCTGTCCGGCACCACCGTTGTTATTATTATTATTGTTGTTGGGAGAAGAGGGTGGTTGGGAAACTCCTCCTGTGTTCTGGCCGTTGTTGGGTGCGCTTGGTGGTGGAGGGGGTGGGGGTGGAGAAGCTTTAAGGAAAAATGAATCACACAAGTAGTATCCGTTTAAGAGAGGGCATAGACCACTCTGAGCAACCGAAACCACATACGATGGCAAGGTGTACGTGAACAGATTTGCAAGAGAGGTTAGACTCGAAAGGCCACTATTAACTGCATCAATCGAGTACAGGCAAAAAGTAGAGTACTGGTAACACGGCACGCCCTCAAGCTTACTGGCGTTGAATGTGTATCCCACCCCGGGTGTCCAGGTCCAAGGGCCCATAACAATTTCGGGCTCCTCTTGGGGGCTAGGGTCAATCACCTCGCCATAGACAAGAGCCGGATTAGCTGCTCCTCCTACCAACAAAAAAGCGATCAAAACAGTTCCGAGCGAATACTTCCCCATCACACCTCAAAGTATAACACTGCTCACATGCATCTCGTTATGAAGTGTGGACAATAGAGCCAAGTCTTCGCAGTAAAAAGTCGCGAGGCAATACACTTAAAAACCACCCTGCCTGGGGCCCAGAATCTCTGCCAAGAAAAACCTGATAAAGCCCCGTAAACAATTCCTCTGGCTCAATTGCTACTTCTTTTTTGATCTCATGTAGTCGATGGTGCAAGCTCTCGCCCGTGAGTACTTCATTAGCTTCAATATACGTGTAGAGTTTCTCAAATGCCTTCCTCTGAGCACCAGAAAATGAGAGTGCGACGGGGGTGTCTTCCTGCAACTGAAATACATATCGATCGGGCGCATGCTTTTTTATCCACGCTAAAGAATAGTCGATACGTTCGTGCAGCTCCCTTAATTCTAATTCGTTTAGCTCCTCTCCCTTTTCTTCCCTTGCTTCTCTAAAAATATCGATATGCGGCATCTGCGCGAGAAAAGCGACCTGTGAAAATCGCATACGGTAATGGCGTTCGGGTATATTGTGTAGGTGGACAAGTTCGTACAAGCGTGAATCGTCATCGCCGACCCCGCTCCAGTACTTCTCGGCGATCTCGTCGTAGCGATCGTAGAGCACGGGTATAGTATTTCCTTTCGGTTCGAAATTGATCGCCCGCATTGGTTTGGTTCCCAAAAGAGCAAGTCTAAATATTTTGCGTGGCAATGAATCGGCGATTTCTCGCGCAGATGCACCTGCTCCCTTGGAGCTTGACATCTTTTTGCCGTTCACCAGGAAAAACTCGTATGGTATATCAAACGGCGGATCGTAATTGAAAATTCCTCGGGCGATGTGATTCGCGACATCTCGCGCACCACCACGAGTGGAGTGGTCCTTGCCCGCTCCCTCGATGTCAACCCCAACTACTTTGAACTTGGCCGCCCACTCCACTTTCCAAGGCAAGGATGCATTACCGTCAAATGGTGATATGGTTCCCTTGTTATTACAACCCTTCGCCCAGGCCACCAGGTTTTCTCTACACTCATACGTCACCTGCTCTCCATCAAAACCCAACACTTGCGTAGTTCCCACCTTGCCGCATGACTCGCAAACGACGTTCAGGGGCAACCAGTCGTCTGGCTTGATTGATCCGGAGACTTTTTTGTAGATCTCACGAATGTCCGCTGCTCTCTCTAGTGCTTCTCGTATCACTTCGTTCATTCTTCCCGAAGTATACAGTTCACTCGTTTTGTAAAACTTGGGCGAAAACCCCGCCTCCACAATGACTCCTTTGAATTCGTCCGCATAAAACTCTGCAAGACTCTTTGCTCGACCGTCTGGTGAGGGAACTTCGCACAGCCGCTTTCCCATATGTTGCTCATATTTACTTTTGTCGAGATATGTTGGCAATCCATCCATAGGGTCGAAATCATTGATTTCGTAAAGAAATTTTGCGGGAATACCCTTTTCATTCAAAAGATCCGAAATGATCCCATGAATGGCAACGCCTCGCATGGAGCCGACGTGCACACGTCCACTCGCTGTTTTCTCGTCACGAACAATGACCTCTCCTTTGTCCTTTAGCTGCTCATGTGCTTCCTCAGCAGTTTTGTCTGCCCAAAACATATCTTCTTGATTCTACCGAAAAAACCCCGTGGGGCAACGCCGCAAGAGGCTTTTAGTCTATTTTTGTGACCTTGTACTTCACCGGTCCATTGGGTGTTTCAAATTCGAATATCTCTCCTTTTTTCTTTCCCATCATTGCCATACCAAGCGGTGACATATGTGAAATTTTTCGATCGCGCATGTTTGCCTCGGCCGACCCAACAATCTCATATTCGCGCTCCTGTTTATCTCCAATCTTCATGATAGTTACCCTCATTCCCACATGAACCTTATTACTCTTCGATCCCTCCCTAATGACTTGTGCGCGCGCCAATATAGTTTCGAGCTGCTTTATTCTTCCTTCAATAGCCCCTTGCAGCTCGCGGGCCTCTTGATACTCTGCATTCTCTGAAAGGTCCCCGAGCGAGCGAGCATACTCAAGCTGCTCGGCAATCTCCCGCCGACGTACTGATTTCAGATGGTCAAGTTCCTTTGTAAACTCTTCGAACTTCTCCCGGGTCAGATACTGGTCCTCTTCGTTATTCATTTTCATCGTGGCGTACAGTATACGCGACCCCGAATGTAAAACAAAGCCGGTGCTATTCTGTCGTGATATCCAAGGCAGGATACTCACCGCGTACATATTCAGGATATTCGTTCACTATGGTACGAAAAAAACTTTGCAAGGCAGGAGCAGCGCCACGTAGCGTTCCTGCTGGAGCTTTTTCGAGAACGACTGCAAAAGCAAACTTTGGGTTGTCTGCCGGCCAAAAACCAACTACCCATGAGTTCATTGACTCATTGTTCAGCCCCAACTGTGCTGTTCCGGTTTTTGCTGCAATTTTAATACCGGGGACATTGACGGCTGCCGCTGTTCCGGTCTCTGCACTCTGGCGCATGCCTTCCCGTACTATTTGCAAATATTCGTCCGCTACTCCTACCGGGAAACTCTGCATGGAGGTCCCCTTTATGAGATGCGGTGTGAGCAATGTTCCGCCGTTTGCAACCGCTGCAATATATCGAACAGCTTGAATCGGTGTCACCAAGAATCCGAATTGTCCTATTGCTGTGTGATATGTATTACCGATACGCCACGGATCCTCTTCTCCGAATACTTCCTTCTTCCACGATGGAGTGGGTACTACGCCCTTACCTTCTGAATCTAACTCAATACCTGTCGCGACCCCCAGACCGAATCGAGCCGCGTACGCGGCCAAACGCTCAATGCCCAGCCCCTTCTGTCCCTCGTAACCACCTCCTACTGCGTAGAAATACACGTTAGAAGACACGGCTATGGCCTCACGTACATTTACCCAACCGTGAGCCTTCCAGTCTCGAAAAATGGAATCGTTGTTGGGATCATACGGATTTGATACGCGAATCTCTCCAGTCGAAAGGATGGATGTAGTTGGCGTTACCAACCCCTCAGCGAGCGCAGCTGCTGCTATATATGGCTTCACGATGGAACCGGGAGTGTATTCACCCAAGACGGCTCTGTTCAAAAACGGCTGCCCAGTTTGTGTTGAATATTTCTCTATTTTTTCTTGGTCGATACCGTCGGTCATTACCTGCGATGAATATTCTGGATAGTTTGTTAATGCAATCACTTCTCCTGTCGTTACATCCATAACGACACCCGATCCCCCCATAAAACCAGAGTCTCGCGCACCGGTTTGTATTGCTTTATAGAGAGCTTCTTGTATGTCCGCATCAATACTAAGAGTCAGGTTGGCTCCATCTATTGGCGCACGTATCGTATTTTGAGACTGAATATTGTTCAGAGCATCAACCTCAATGATTCGAACACCATTCTCGCCATCAAGCATATAATTTAAGCTGCTCTCTACCCCGGCTTTGCCAATATAATTGGTGCGCCACCAAAACCCGCGTGAATCTTTCTCAGGATATCCGACGAAACCCAGTACGTGGGCAAACCCCTGTTTATCAATATATTTTCTCAAGGAGTATGTGTTCAATGAGTTTCTACTTTCGTCAGGAAGTACATTCCAGGCTAACTCTCGTCTGAATCTATCATAAATAACTCCGCGTTCTGCAAAAAGTATCTCTTGATTCAAACTATTCTGCTTCGATAAAACCGCCATGGCTTCACCACGTGCAATCTGCAAATTCCACACTTGGACAAAAAAAATAACGAAAATGATTGCGGCGACTCCACCCACCAGCATAGGAATTTGGCTTCGGATAGAGCGCTCGACTCGACCCTCAAACTGACTAGTATCAAACGACGGGAGGTTGAAAGCGTCTAGCAATACTTCATCAGGGTCGATGTCTCGGTTATGCAAGGTCCTGAATGTTCGTTTCCTTCGACTAAACATCTCCTAAGAATAGACCAAAAACCTATGAAGCTCAAAAAAGCCGCCTTCGCACCGCTTCGGCAACAACGGTAGTTGCCAAAAACACTGCGGAGTAGAATCCAATGTACAGGAACGAGTCACCCACGGTAGCGAACCACAAGTCGAGCAACACTCCCGTCGAGAGTACAAGGTAATTGCGCCGTAGTATTAGTGCCATTACTGCTGATAGAAGCGCGAACAACCACGCTCCAGTCATTATCCCGGCTGTAAATACACCGACCAAAAAAAAGTGAGTCAACTTCATGATGTTACTGGACACGGACGAAACGTAACGTATCCAATGTCAGGGGTGTGCGCACGCGTACTAGCTTGAGAGCATCAGTGGGTTTTGTCTCGACACTTCCAACATACCCCACCAGGCCTGACTCCGTACCGTAGAGCACAACAGGATCTCCCACTGTTACTGTAGCATCGCGTGCTATTTCAGTGATCATGTTCCCGTTGCCTACTCCTTGTATTGTCGCCGACAACATCGCTTCTCCACTTCCTATAAGGACGTTAGTCTTTTGCCCAGGTGCAGAAGTTAATTTGACCGTTGCTGTATTGCCCCCGAATTCTGCCACTGTTCCAACGACTGTATCATATTCGCCAAATACTACGGACCCAATAGAAGGAGCGACCGGTGCCTCAAAAGATACGAGGATAGTTCCGTAGGGGAATGAACCCCCGGAAGAGATTACCCGCGCGAGCGTGCCGCGACCAAGCCTCTGCTTGTCCGCTCCCAACAGTTTTCGCAATTCTTCATTTTCTGAGACGAGCACCAAATTATTGAGTGCATAGAGCTCAAGTTCACGAATTCGTGTCTTCAAAGCCTCCCTCTCTTGCAGCAGGGCATCCTTTTGTGTTAGGGAATCCTGAGCGTAGTCAGCCGCATCTTTAAGTGTCACGCTGGTGCCCAGAATCACAGTGGCCGCGTTTCGGGCTATAGTTGCTATAGCTCCGTTTCCAAAATAATTGGCCGTAAATAGCAGCAGTACGAATATGAAAAACGCCGGTAATATTTTGCCCCCAAGGGGGCGTTTTTGATGTTTATTCAGTCGGTGAAAGTTCATGACTTTGTGTTATAAGGGCTTCCTCATAACTTGAAAGGTCCTCGAGGATCATTCCGGTTCCACGAACTACAGCGGTAAGTGGATCATCGGCCACATGCACAGGTACCCCCAAGTGTTCGGCTAACAGTTCCGCAAGACCCCGGATGAGCGCTCCACCGCCTGCTAGATAAATCCCCCTCCGCATCACGTCTGACACTACTTCAGGAGGTGCCGTTTCCAGGACCTCCTTCACTGCATCAATAAGTTGGTCGATGGAGCCGGCTATCGCTTCTCGTATGTCTGAATCGGTGATAACCACTTCCCGAGGCAATCCTGTCACCAAGTCGCGCCCTCTCACAGTGGCTTCTAGAGGTATCTCTCCTTCAAGCACTGAGGAAGTTGCAATTTTAAGGTCTTCGGCAGATTTACTCCCGATAAGAATCTTAAATTCGCTGCGTATATAGTTAATAATATCGTCGTTGAGTTTATCGCCAGCGATACGAACATTTTTGGCGTTGACTAATCCCCCGAGAGAAATGATTCCAATATCAGTGGTCCCGCCACCTATATCTATAACCATCGACCCTGAAGGTTCACGTACCGGCAGACGTATTCCGATTGCAGCGGCCATTGGCTCCTCTACAATAAATACCTCGCGAGCTCCGGCGTTGCGAGCCGCATCTTGTACAGCACGTACCTCAACGGAAGTTATCCCGGAGGGAACTCCCACAACAACGCGTGGGCCAAGTAATCTGGTCTTGTCGCCCTGTGCCTTACGAATTAAGTACCCAAGCATTTCCTCCGTGACTTCAAAGTCGGAAATAACTCCATCAACAAGCGGCTGCACGGCAACTACATGCGCTGGTGTTCGCCCCAACATTTTTTTTGCGTCGGCGCCAACCGCCACTACCTGCCCAGTTTTTTGGTTAAGTGCAACCATGGACGGCTCGTTTATGACAATGCCTCGACCATTTACATATACGAGCGTGTTGGCGGTCCCGAGGTCAATCCCAATGTCGTCAGACACAAGTCCGGAAACGTGTCCAAAAAGATTTTTCAGCCATGTGCGCACCCGATTAAACATAACCTGGCTAATTATCAAGAAGCTCTTGTTCGCGTATATAGGTTGTCGCACCAGTAGCTCGCGTTACGAGCTCGTATTCACCCGCCGCAAGTGTTTTCTCACTTACAATGACACGTTTAGGAATGCCAATCAGGTCCGAGTCAGCAAACTTCTCTCCGACCCGTACATCTCGATCATCGAACAATACTGACATACTTCGAGACTCCATCTCCCTGAATAAACGCTCAGCTTCTTTTCGCACCTCTTCAGTTCCATTGTCAAGAACGACCAGGTGATACTTGAATGGGGCTATTTCCTCTGGCCACACCAGGCCCCTCTCGTCTGACAAAACCTCGGCTACCGTCCCCATGGCTCGTGCAGGACCAATTCCATATGACCCCATAACCACGGGGAGTTCTTCCCCTTCTTCATTTTTATATGTAAGTCCTATAGCGTCTGAAAACCGTGTCCCCAGTGGAAAAATATTACCGACCTCAATAGCCCTTTCCTCTCGCAAAGATACTCCCTCCCAGCCCAGGTCCTTAATAACCTCTGTTGTATTTACTTCCTTATTAAGCGCTGTTCCTGTCGTATCATTAATGTAAATCATGTCCTCACCGGCATCAGAGATGGTTTGAAATTCATCACTAAATCTGGAGAACGAACCGCCACTTGCGAATGTCCGGTACGTTTTTTCTCCTATACCGATCCGGTTAAATATTCGGAGATACGCTTCCGCGCACTTTTCATAGAATTCACGAAAACTTTTCTCGTCAGTATTAAAAGAATATAAGTCTTTCATTACAAACTCTCGCGTGCGCATTATGCCGCTCTTCGCACGAGTTTCGTTTCTAAACTTCGTTTGAAATTGATAAATAAACTTGGGAAGGTCTTTGTACGAAGAAATATGGTCCTTGAGCATCCTTGTCAGTGGCTCTTCGTGTGTGTTTGCGATACCCAATTCTGCTCCCTCATGATACTGCTCGCCACTGTGTAAATGAGTCTTGAACCAAATGTCCACCGCAGTATCTTCCCAACGTCCGGAAGTTTTCCATACTTCTGGATCTTGCAACGCCGTCATGATCATTTCTTGTCCTCCTATGGCATCCATTTCTTCCCTGATTACTTGCACAACATTGTTAAATGTGCGTAGTCCTAACGGCAGAAGCGAGTACACGCCTGCCATTTCTTTATGTATATAGCCCGCGCGTATCAAAAGCTGGGCATTCTTAGACACCTCATCTTTGGGTGTATCTTTTCGCGTTTTAGTAAAAAGTACTGACTGCCTGATCGTGTGTGTCATGGTGAGGGAATACTAGCAGAAAAGCTTGCTGAAATGAAGTTTTTCGCATTATCCATTTGACTTTTTATTGCAGGGCTAGTTTATTTTAGATAGAGCTTTTAAAAAGGAGAGGGAACGATGGTGAATCATCGGCACCGATCTATAGGGGGTGTGGGTGTCTCCGGGAGACACCGCAACGGGATACGTGAAGTAAGAACTATCATAGCTGTTCTACAAAAGGAATTTGCCGGCTACATGCTGGATGGCAAATTCAAGATAGGCATTGGTCCTATACACAAGAATGCGAAGCGTAGAGACCCCACCATACAACGAAGTAGCGGGTCGCTGATCCTAAAAATCAAGGGGAGAAGCGGCGGTCAAGACATCGTAGTGTGGAGCAGCAAGCATTTGTGGGATTCGGTAGAGTGCGCAGTGCGTAGAGCCTGGCGCAAAAAGAGCTGGTAGATGAATGGCCGCCTGCCCTCTACAAAAGCCCGGTCGCGTGCGACCGGGCTTTGTTCATGGTCTACGATAGAAGCTTGGCTATGTCGTAGTAAGTCACAACCACCATCAATGCAATGATGAGTGTGAATCCTACAAAATTAAATACTGTTGCCACCTTCTCACTTATAGGCTTCCGCCGCACGGCCTCAATAACCACAAACAACAATCGTCCCCCATCAAGGGCTGGCAAGGGAATTAGATTTATCACTGCCAAGTTTACAGAAATGAACGCAGTAAAATAGAGTAGATACACAATACCAACAGAAGAAGCATCTCCTACCAACCCAGCTATGCCGATCGGCCCGGCTACTTGAGACCAATCGGCGGCACCCGTTACAGCGGAGGCAAAAAAGCCGACTAATCCGACTGTGACAACCTCAAATGCGCGGAAAGTGCCAGCCAAGCCTTGGCTCAGAGCTTCCCATACAGGCAGAGATCGGTCAGCAACAAGCGCCATCGCCATTCCAATTGCGGGAGTTCCGGGGCTGTCACCAAGCACACCATGTGCAGGACTAACCTGGACATTTTCGACTGTACGCGTATCTGTGTCACGAATGTATTCGATAGTTACATTTTCGCCTGGTCGCTCTTGTATAAACCTGGCTGCTTGGCTTGGAGTCATTCCCTCTAGAGAGTCATCTCCTGTTCGCATTGAAACTAGCTCATCGCCCGCTGCAAGCCCTGCCACGTCTGCAGGAGATCCGGGTA
Source organism: Patescibacteria group bacterium UBA2105 (assembly GCA_002331495.1). Lineage (GTDB taxonomy): Bacteria > Patescibacteriota > Minisyncoccia > Phycocordibacterales > UBA2100 > UBA2100. The sequence continues at coordinate 9,390 of DCYR01000003.1, forward strand.
CAATTGAACTCACTATCAGTCGGGTATCGAACCCAGCAGCATCCGCCTCGTCAATTGCAGTCGGGGCCCCCATCATGAGGGTCGTTGAAAATAAGATCCAGGCGAAAATAAAGTTGAATAGCACACCTGCTATCAATACCGCGGCCTGGATAAATCTCGATTTGTGCACGAACGCCTGCCGTATCTCCCTGGCACTGTAGTTTTGGTCGTGTCGCTCTCCAAAGATCCGTACAAATCCGCCAAAGGGTAGCCAATTTATTGTGTATGTTGTATCTCCCCGCTTACCTATCGTGAAGGCGCGTGGAGGATACCCAATACCAAATTCATCTACTCGTATCCCAAACAATTTTGCCACCAAAAAGTGTCCCAATTCATGGACAACTATGAGCACGACTAATACTGCAATAAAAAGAACTATGGACATGCGTGTTTGTTAGCTGTGAATTTCTGCTTCCTTTTTGCTGTAGGCCTCTTCCAAAGACTGATTGGCCTTTTCTACTTGTTTTTGTAACTCGTCCTTACTGCGAAACTTCTCATCTTCACTTATTTGACCTGCTTTTTCTTGAGCTTGAATTTCACTCCACACTTCGTCTCGGGCGATTCGAATACTTTGGCGTGCGTCCTCGAGTTTTTTCTTGGCGATTTTCACCAAAGACTCACGACGTTCAGACGTCAGTTCGGGAAATATTACACGGACACCTTTTTCGTCTGCCGAAATACCTGCACCAAGATTCGCATTTGCTATCGCTTTTTCTACTTCTTTTACTTGCGAGATGTCCCACGGAATTACCCGCAGTGTTCGTGCATCCTCTACTCCTACGCTTGCCGACTGGCTTAACGAGACACGAGCCCCGTAACTTTCTACCTGGATACCATCAAGAAGCGCCGGTGTTGCACGTCCTGTGCGCAAACTGCGATACTCTCTTCGTAGCCATTCTTCGCTCTCTTCTACTTTTTTTTGCAGTGGTTTGAAATCGTACATACTTCCAAGTATACCGTAACTCGTTGGTTACGAAAGTTTCGGAGTGACAAGTGCTACGCTTTCCAACATCTGTTTCAGTGATGCTCCGTTATCTTGCATAACACGGCGAACGTCGATAATGTGCTGCAACGCCCGTTTACTCGAGATCGCAGAGCAAGCATATAATTCCCCCTCAATTCCATCCAAGAGTCGCCTTGCAGATTGTCTGTCTTTTTCCTTTATGATCGGCTCGAGTATGGCCACGCGACGAGACGGATTACCCTTGATGAAGTCTCTCGCAACTTCTACTTCTTTCGAATTTTTATCGCCTTGTATTACCCATGCGCGCGAGCGTAGTGTTGGGAGTATGTCCTGCACGCCAGAAACACAGAAAAAAAAGTGGGTGCGCTCTGGTGGTTCTTCCAGTAGCTTCAACAACGCATTTTGCGCCTCTAGGGTGCATTTCTCTACTCGCCAAACAAACAACTGCACCCCCAATGAACGCATGTTCGCCAAACGAACGAGATTCCGACTGTCGTCTATTCCTAAAAGATCAAAATTCTGTACGTATATTTCAGCATCTTTGTAACCATCTCGGAGCACTTCCGGCAGTGACTCAAAAACGCCCCCTGTATCTTCGATGAGGTACGCATGATACAAATTTGCCACATCTATGGAAGTTGGTATGCTCATTACATTAGTATACCGAAATTACCGCTTTGATAGGATTGCCTTTTTATACACATCAAGATGTTGCAGGGCAATACCAGTACCCTTGGCGACACTATAGAGCGCATCATCCGCGAGGGTTGCTCGAACGCCGGTGCGTCGATAAACAAGTTCGGGTAAGTTACGCAGCTGGCTTGACCCTCCGGACATGATGATTCCATTATCTATGATATCCGCAGCAAGTTCTGGTGGAGTTTCTTGAAGCACGTCACGAATTGCTTTTACTATCTCCCTCAATTCTCTTCCTATTGCCTTAACCACCTCATTAGTAGACAGGTCGATTGAACGCGGGAGACCGGTTAAATAATCTCTTCCTTTCACCGTCATAGTAAATTCCTCCTCCAAGGGAATGGCAGAACCGATTTGCATTTTTACTTCTTCGGCTGTTTTGTCGCCTATGGCCAGGTTAAACGTTTTTTTTATGTGGGCGGTAATAGCTTCGTCAATACGATTGCCCGCACACTTTACTGAAGTAGAAGCTACAATTCCACCAAGAGAAATAACAGCAACATCAGTCGTGCCGCCACCAATATCGACAATCATGTGCCCTTGTGCTTCATGAATTGGAATCCCGGCTCCGATTGCCGCCAAAATCGGCTCCTTAACAACCGAAGCAGACTTAGCCCCCGCCTTTACTGCAGCCTCGATGACGGCGCGCCGCTCGGCTGACGTAACGCCTGCTGGGACAGAAATCATAACGTCCGGTCGAAATATACTCCACCAGTTGGTAGACTTACGCATGTAATAGCGAAGCATCGCCTCGGTAACACGATAGTCTGCGATAACCCCGTCCTTCATAGGCCGATAGGCAACGATATCGTCTGGAGTTCGCCCGATCATGTCCTTTGCTTCATCACCCACCGCAAGAATTTTGTTTTCCTGCTCGGAAACCGCAACCACCGAGGGTTCGCGGAGTACGACACCCTTTCCGGGCACATACACAAGTGTGTAGGTAGTCCCCAGGTCGATGCCGAGCTTTGGTGTCATTGAAAATATCATAAGTACGCTGATTGTACTGTTTTATCAAGCTTTTACAATTCACTTGCTACGAGAGGTGGGGCTTAGAGTCTTTTGCTATGTTCACAGGCATACATTAAGTGTAGTGGCAAAACTCGGGTAACGTGGTTCACGCCCGAAACTGGTTTTCTTTGCATTTATCGTTTGAAATTGATTTAATGCCCGAAAATGAAGAAGGTCACGCGAAAAAAGTATATTCTAGCCGGAGGAATCACAGTTGCGATTTTGGTGTTGTTATTCGGAGTTATGGATCAATCTGGGTATGTGCTTTCGGGGCCCTATATCGTAAAAGGAGGGACTCTCGTTCTTGAAGAAACTCAGCCAAACAGCGAAGTATTCATTGACAATCGCCGAACAGGGGAAGTTACAGTCGATGGAATTGGCTCTTTTGACGGCTTGAAGCCAGGTACACGCAGTATTATTGTTGCGCACCCAGACTTTTGGCCATGGATTCTCGACTTTCAGGCGTATCCCGGGCAGGTAACCACACTTCGACCGCTGCAAGTACGCAGAGAACAATCAGATGCCTCAATTACCATTACTGAGCCGGCAAACAAAAAAGTGGCCGAATCTGCGCTGGTGCAGTATCGGGAACCGACTCGGTTCCAACCTCTCGCTCGCGGTAATCTACGTGTTTGGATCGAGGGTGCCACTATATTTTTGCACACGGGAGAGGAGTTCGTGGAACTATACTCCTCTACTGACCCTATCCGAAACATATTTTGGTATGGAGACCGTGAGGATGCCGTCATAGTCGCATCACAAGATACCGTATTTGCTCTTGATCTTCGTGTTAGTCGAGTACAAAATTTCTTTCCCATCTATAGGGGGGTTGCTCCTGAAGCAGTCGCGGACCCCACGCAGCCGAGAAGGATCTTCATCAGAGATGCCAGGGAATACCTGGCCATAGATCTCTAGAGATCACTCACTACTTCAATGTGTGCCCCCACTTCTGAAAGGCGCTCGGCGATACGCTCATAGCCTCGCTCAATCGAATATACGTTTCGCAAAAGTGAATTTCCTTTTGCAGCAAGCATTCCAATCAATACAACAACAGCAGGGCGCAGAGCCGGAGGACAAACAACCTGTGCCGATTTGAGTTCAGTTGGGCCAGTTATGAAAACGCGGTGTGGATCAGCCAGCTTTATGTCTGCTCCCAGACGGTTGAGTTCCGTAAAGTATATAGCTCTTCCTTCCCAAGCCCAGTCATGAATGAGTGTGGTGCCCTTGGCTTGGGTCGCTATGGGGACAAAGAATGGTAGATTGTCGATATTCAGCCCAGGATACGGCAGTGGATGTATCTTTACCGGAGATGCCTTGAGTTCTGATGGATAGACCGTTATATCAACCAACTTCGTCTTTCCATTTTGGGAGAAGTATACGGAACTTTTTTCGCATAGAAGTCCCATATATGAAAGTTTGAGTAGTTCTACTTCTAGAAACTCTATTGGGCATCGTTCAATCCGTAACTCCGACCCTGTTACTGCAGCTGCGCTTATGAACATCATAGATTCAATTGGATCTTCGCTGTTGTGGTGCGTAATCTCTTTGTTTATCTCTTCAACTCCGTATACCGTGAGAGTAGTCGTCCCAACACCGTCGATGCGTACTCCAAATTGTCGCAATAAAAAACATACATCCTGGACTTGGTAGTTTGGCGGGGCATATTTAATGACTGTCTTCCCTGGCACGAGGGCTGCCGCAAGTAACGCATTAATCGTCGCAGTGTCGCTCGCCTCGTACATGACAATCTCCGCGGGCTTGAGCTTTTTATGAGTTAATTGATAGTGATCGTCATGCGTTTTTATGCGAACTCCGAATTCTTCGAGTGCATGACGGTGTGCCGCGATAGTTCGGTCTCCCATATTGCACCCCCCCGCATGCGGAAGGTTAAACTCATTTTTCTGATGAATCATGGCGCCGATGAGCATCAACCCACTGCGCATCTTGCATGCTGCTTCTTGGTTAATTGACGAAAGCTTAAAGTTTCTTGGGGGCGTTATGCGAAGCGAAGTACGATCGACTGAATCAAGCTGCACACCGATACTCTTAAATACCTCCGTCATCCGATATATCTCTTCAATACGTGGAATACCATGCAAGGTTGTGGGTGCCTTATTAAGAAGGGCTGTACACATGAGTGCCAACGCTCCGTTTTTCGATGTATTCGTAACTACAGTTCCATGCAGTTTATGTCCTCCCTCAATCCGGAAGTCCACGCTTTCTTTGATGCCAACGACTTGGTGGTGGAGTACATCACTAATCTTCAGTAGTTGGCCCGTTGACAGATTCTGATCACCAGCTTCCATGCGAGCAACTGCCGACTGGGAGGTTCCAAGTGCATGCGCGAAAGCCTTTTGTGTAAGCCCTCTTCTGCGACGAACTTCCTTAATAAAGAGTCCTATCTTTTTGTGAGGTTCAGAAGCCATATCCAGTTTCGATTCGAACATGATATATCACATGTGATATAGCGCAACTTACCTATACCCATGGTATGCTGTTGCAACCATGTTCATAGTGCACGTGACCCCTATAGCCAAAGGAGGTCTCGATCAACTTTCATATTTCTCATCCCAAGAGATCCCTGTCGGTGCGGTAGTGCGTGTTCCATTGCGAAATAAAGAGGTGCCAGCATTGGTGCTTGAGCGCGAGGATGCACGCACCATAAAAGCCATATTGCGTACGAGCATCTATGAGACGAAAAAGATTGCGACTCAGGACTATCTTTGTATCTTTTCTCCAGAGTTTGTGCGAGCTGCCCAAAAAACCGCAACTTACTTTGCAACTTCAATTGGAAGTATCATGTACAGCTACGTGCCCGCCGCCATACTAGATGCTGGAAAAAAGGGTGAGGTTACAAGTCCACGTTTTGATCGTAAGGCTGCAGAAAAGTTTGAAAAACTTGTGCTGCAGCTCCCCAAAAGAGAACGTCTAGGAAAATATAAAACCATTATCCGCAGTAACTTCGCGCAAGGCAAATCGGTTTTTCTATGTACCTCCACGGTACTTGAGGCGCACTCACTGAAAGAGCAGTACGGTCGTGGCATAGAACAATATACGTATGTACTCGAAAGCACGCAAAGCAAAAGGGTTCAGGTTGAAACGTGGAACAATATTTTGAATGAAGAGCACCCTGTACTCATTATTGCTACACCAACGTTTGCGAGCATTCCTCGAAGAGACATCGCAATGTTTATCATTGAACGGGAGATGTCGTCATCATACAAGCAGCAAGAACGACCGCATGCCGACGCACGCATTTTGCTGGACTATATCGCACGCGAAACCGATAGTGCGCTGGTGTACGCCGGTACCACAGTGAGTTTACGAGTTCACAAAGAACTTAGAAACGGTTTTGCTACGGAACTTGAGGAGCACCCCCGAAAACTACGCTCTACAAACACTCTGAGAATAGTCGATGGCAAGGAGGCACGCCAGGGCGCCAAGAATGCAAAGCGAACATTTCCTTCTCTCTCTCCAAAGACGATGGAAGTACTTACCAGGTGCATGGAAGGTGGCAGAAACTCATTTATTTTTTCTGCACGTCGAGGGATAGCCTCACACACCGTGTGTAACGATTGTGCTAGCATAATCGAATGTCATCAATGTAAGTCTCCAATGACTCTGCACGAGCATCGAGGCTCTCGTAACCTTCTATGTCACCGATGCGGAACAACCCGTGACGCTCACGAAACGTGCACAAGATGCGGCAGCTGGAATCTGGTTCCTTTGGGCATTGGCATAGAGCGCGTGGGACAGTTCATCCATTCTGAACTTCCGGACTGCAAAACTTTTGTTCTGAGCAGTGATACAGCGAAAACGACGAGACAGGCGCAGAAGATTGTTGACGCGTTTTATACCACCAAGGGCTCGGTACTTATAGGTACTGAAATGGCACTTCCGTACTTGGCGGGTAATATATGTTGTGCAGCCATGAGTTCTATTGACTCGCTTCTGTGTGTCCCCGATTTTCAAATAGAGGAGAAGATTTTTGGCATCATTGCCGCAATCCGCGAACATGTTGAAGAAGAGCTGATCATAGAAACAAGCACGCCGGAGAACTTGATGCTCAGGCACGCCAAGAGCGGGTCTATTTCCGAATATGTGGACGAAGAGCTCCAACTTCGCAGGAAACTGCATTACCCACCCTACACGACACTTGTGAAAATAACATCTCAGGGGCCTCGCCATGCCGTTATTGAAGACATGAGTAAATTTGTAAACCTCATCGAGAAATACAAACCGCGTGTTTTCGGGGGGTTTATCCGTGGCAAGCGAGGGGAATACCTGCATGCCCTTGTTCGAATTTCTTCAGAAAAATGGCCTGACGAAGCGCTAGTTCACATTCTAAATACATTGCCCAAGTCATTTGAAATAAATGTGAACCCAGAGCGTATGCTGTAAGTATTTTCTAACTATCTATATCCGCGGTATAGTCTTCCCATGCGTACCATTGTTACAGTTACATCATCTGAAGAGTCAATGCTTCGAGCGCGTGCAGACGAGGTGCAACCAGAGGACATACAATCTCATTTAATACAAAATGTTATTCTCGACATGAAGGAGGCTCTCTCTAAAGAAAAATTCGGGGTGGCGATTGCGGCACCTCAGGTTGGAGAGCTTTTGCGGATATTTGTGGTCAGAGGAAAGGTGTTTGCTTCGCGTTCGGGGGACGAATATGATGAGGACATACATAAAGATCAGACGTTTATAAACCCTGAAGTTGTGAAGGTTTCGAAAAAAATAAAGACGGGCGACGAGGGTTGTCTATCAATACCAGGCAAATACGGCACGAGAGTCGATCGGTATGACAAGATCACCATACGCTATTTTGACGAATTTGGTGAACGACACGAACGTGGTGCCTCGGGTTTTCTGGCGCGTGTGTTCCAACATGAAATAGATCACCTAAACGGAATCCTCTACACCGACATTGCAACCGAAGTGATAAGCGTAGACGACGACCTAAAGCCAATTGCATAGTATGGAACACCTACGGTTTGTATTTTTTGGCACTCCAGCACTCTCGGTCATTGTACTCGAACAACTTAAGAAGGCGGGGATGCTTCCCTCTCTTGTTGTCACAGCTCCAGACAAACCTGCCGGGCGCGGTATGAAGATCGTGCCATCGCCGGTAAAGACCTGGGCGCAGGAACACAAGATCGACACCATTGAGCCCGAAACGTTCGACGATACTGTCCTTGAGCGACTTGAAGATGAAGACTCGGATGTATTCGTGGTTGTAGCCTACGGGAAGATACTCCCGCAAGAAGTTCTCGATATTCCCCAAAAGGGTGTGCTGAATGTACACCCCTCACTACTACCGAAACTTCGTGGACCCTCCCCTGTGCGAACTGCAATCCTGCAAGATGAGAAAACTACAGGTGTTACAGTGATGCGTATCGACGAAAAAATGGACCATGGTCCAATTTTGGTGCAGGAGACATACGTGCCACCAACGTGGCCTCCGGATGCACGAGAGCTCGATAACTATTTATTTATGCGAGGGGGCGCTCTTTTAGCTGACGTGATGCCTCAATACATTAACGGCGAGATTAAACTTCAAGAACAAGAGCACGATAAAGCGACGTTTTCAAAATTGTTTACCCGAGAAGATGGCCTGTTGGACCTTTCTGACGATCCGTATCAAAACCTTCTCAAAATTCACGCGTACGCTGGTTGGCCCGGGACACACTTTTTTAGCAGCAATGGTACGCGTATAAATGTCATATCGGCTCATCTAAAAGACGGGGCCCTCGTTATCGACCAAGTCATCCCGGAGGGAAGAAAAAAGATGCATTATGAAGACTTTCTGCAGCAGTCTTGAAATTCACAACATGTATGCGATAGTAACAATCTAGAGAGGAGGTGCCATATGATGAATATTACCCCCGCTCAAGTCGAGCTTGTTCGAGCAAAACTGCCCAAAGAAGATCTAGAGGAAGGTTTTGCTATTCGGCTCTTCGTTGCACTTAGTGGAAGTTGGAGAGCGTGTGTCGAACTTGTTAACGGCAACATCAAGATTCTCGAGGGAACCGACTGAGATGCCGCACGAAATCCATACATAAGGGGGCGCGAACCTCTTGGCTGCGCCCCTTCTCTTTTTGTGTTGTTATTCCCAAAACCGCAACATCTTTTTGATTTTGGCACTTCCTTCGCGTAATGTGTCTAGCCGCCTTGTTTTGTCACGTCGTAACCGTCTCGCAAGATCGTCCTTAGCTTCGTCTATCGCGGCGTGCAATGATTCTCCGTGCCCCACTGCGTGTATACGGTCCGGTCCCGCATATACGGTAATATCCGCGCGGAAAATATCGCCAGATTGCTGATTTCCTTTCTTTGCTAGCTCAACGTCTGCTCGTATGTTTTCATCTTCTACTTTTTGTAGGAGTTTTCTTAGAGTACGGACCTTTTCTTCCGCATAGTTTCGTACATCATTACTTAATTCGAGAGTCGGAGCCTTAAAATCTATGTGCATATTTTATTGTATTTAACTAGTAAGTTCCACGAGTGTTTACCATGAAGGTTTTTTTACGCGCCCGATGACCCGTCTGAATAACTGCTTGCGCGATGGGTATTCCCAAGTGTTCTGCAATTATTTCTCGAACTCGTATGTTTGCTAGGTTTTTCTGCGCGGGCTCGCGCACATACACATCAAACGTATCGCTTGTATGCTGAATGACCCTCTCCTTCTTTGAAATGGGGAAAACCTTCACGTGAATTATTTTATTTATTTCGTTCATACCGCCCTAACAGCTCTGCTTTCGCTAGTATGTGGTGCTTCATTGCCTTACGCACCGTCTCTTTAGTAGCCCCCTCCTGTTCGTCTAACTCTTTATCCAGTGCATAGAGCATGAAGAAGTATCGATGCTCCTTATCTGGTGGGCATGGCCCGCCGTAGCCAAGTTTGTTTGAGGTTGTGAGGCCTTGTACTCCTTCCGGCTCTTCCCCCCTTGGTATGAAAACTGTATTTGGTGGGATATTAAAAACCACCCAATGATTCCACATGCCGTCTTCACGAACAAACTTGGGGACATCCGGATCCTCCATTATGAGCACGAGTGACTTTGCTCCCCCTGGTACATTTGCAATTCGCAGCTCGGGTGAAATGTTTTCTCCGTCACATGTATACTCACTTGGGATAGTGCCTCCGTTCTCAAACACTAGGCTTGTGAGCTGCATTTCTTTCATGAGCATAGTATATCATTTCCTAAATTCAGCTGTAGTATATTGAAAAAGGACACTCGTCGTGTAGAATACGCGGTATTCCGCGGTAGCTCAGTGGTAGAGCA
>DCYR01000003.1:19726-76361 GCA_002331495.1 Patescibacteria group bacterium UBA2105
GGTCGCAGGTTCGAATCCCGCCCGCGGAGCAAGATGGGATTCTTCGAGTAAGAATCCTCCAAAGCCTTTTGTTTTTCTTCGTCTTTCAGAGGTTCTAACCTCTTATGAATCCGCTTCACCTCCGGCGAGGCTTTTTTTAGTGGCAAAAGCGCATTCGCGGTGTCAATGCTGAGTTTTTTGTCTTTCAGAATGAGGTTCGAACCTAGCTTGAGGAGTATCTTCTTTTTCTCCCGTAAGCTCTCCTCATCCCTGTATTGCGTGCTGGCGTCCCGAGCGAAGTCGAGCATTTCCTCGGCTTTGCCGATCCAGTCGTCTGTACGGGCGTCTGTGTCGTTTATGAGGGCATGCAGGCGCTTCTTCTCCCGTACCTCCTTAAACTTCTTATTTCGGTATTCCTCCTCTGAAATCTCGCCACTGGCTCTCATGTCGATGAGGGCGTCCAATTTGCGCACAGACGCGTTATATGCGCCCTGGTGGTTGCTCATGACATCATTGCGCTCTCCGGTCTCTTTCTTGTGTTCGTGCTTGAGCCACGTCATGGCCCAGCTATGGAAGTCAGCCGGAATCTCGATTTTCTCAATTTCTTCAGCAATCTGTCGTTCCAGCTCCTTTACTTCGATGCAGGGCTGGTTGCAGACACCGCGCTTCTTGGTGCAGTGGTAGTAGGTGTAGTAGTGGACGTTGCCATTTTTCTGGTGCTTTTCTTTGTCCTCGGCCGTGATGCCACATCCGCATTCTCCGCAGAACATCATGCCGGTGTACGCGAAGCGATGTCGGCGTGGCCGAGCGATACCTTTCCGTCCGAGCACCGCAAGTATCTGATGATGCTCTTCTTCGGTGATCATGGCCGGAAGCTTGCCCTCGTGCCAGTTACCACTTCCTTTCGGATACTCGAAGATACCGCAGTAAAACGGATCGGTGAGGAGCCGGTAGAAGGTGCTGCGTGCCATCGGCTTGCCATTCTTCATGCGGAAGCTCATTTCGTCTTTGGCGATGCGTGCCGCTTCCACCGCATTGCATTCTTTGCGCATCACCATTTCAAAAAGCTTGCGCAGCTGGTCGAAGCGCTTCTTATCTTTCTTGATGATCTTCATGCCTTTGGACCGATCGGGTGTGTTGAGGTATCCGACCGGTGCCGGGCATGGATACCAGCCCATCTCTACTTTCCGCCTGAGTCCGCGCTTCACGTCCACACCTTTGGTGTCGTTCTCAAGCTTTGCCTGACTGCAGAGGAGGTTCAACAGGAATTTGTCATTGGGCGAGTTGGAGAATGTCTGCCCAGGTACTTTCACTTCTTTGAGTTTGCCGATGTCGAGGAGATAGATAACGTGACCAGTGTCCACCGAGTTTCGTGAGAGTCGGTTTGGATTCCACAGGATGATGCCGTCTGCTTCTCCTTTCTCAATCCGTTTGATCATTTCCCCGAAGATGGGTCGGCCGGGTGCTTTTGCTGAATAGGATTCTTCCAGCACGTCTTTTACGTTCAGTCTCTCGCGCTTGGCTAGAGCGATCAGTTCTGATTTCTGTGAGTCAATCGAGAGCACCTGCCGATCTTCCTGTTCTGACGATTTGCGGACGTAGAGGAAATATCGGGTGCTTTCGTCTGTCATTTTAGATATTTATCTATATTAGTTTGATGCTCTGCATAGGTTGCAGAGCAATGAATAATGCCTTCACTGTCGTGAAGATAGTAGAAGCAGTTTGTTTCTTCCGGATACAGCACTGCTTCAATTGCTGCGATGCCTGGATTCGCGATCGGATGTGGAGGAAGTCCGTTGTAGAGGTAGGTATTGTAGAGCGAATCAATGTTCTGTGTGTCTCCTGCAGAAAGCGGTGCCCACCAATCATCTATACCTCGATACTCTACGCTTGGCTGAAGTATTTCCGAATTGAAGCAAAGATCATTTTCAGGATTCCGTGCATAACTATCAGGGTCTTCACATGGGTCATCTTTGTACGCTAGTCGTGTGTCGCGTGCATATTGGACCGTTGCGTCTATATCGAGTTTCTGATCATTCAAAAGTCGGTTCCATAGGACGCCTGCAATCAGGGGCATGTCGTCTTTTCCAGCTGCTTCACGTTGTACGAGTGATGCGATTTTGAGGAGTGTCGTCCATTTTATATTTTGTGCAGTTGCTTCATTGAGATGTGGTGCAAATTCTTCGTTGAATTTTGCACGGAGTCTGTCTGCCACTGCCTCAAGTCCCTCGTCCACCGGAATGAGATACGTGTCCGGGAAGTACACACCCTCCACTTCGTCAAACGTCATGGAAGTGTAAGTGTTCACCCAACTGCTTTTCTGTTGCCCAGTCCAGCCAAGTGTGTCTCCAATGAGTTCCGCGATCTGTTCTTTGCGCAATCCCTCGGGAATAATCACCCATTTCATGTACGGCCCTTTCTTGAGTACGCGTGCAACCTCCCAGGCGTTCATGCTTTTTGAGATTTTGTATGCGCCGGGTTCAATGTCTGTGTTGCCCAAAGCAATACTTAAACCAAAGGTGCTCCTGACGAAGCTTTTCTCTGCTAATTCTTCTATCGTTTTCTCTGTCGTTTGATCGCCATGCCCGAACGGAATGGTGAATTGCTGTGGCTCTGTGTTCTTGTACGGCGCTCCAAAGAGACCCCAGCTGAGGAAAATGCCCACTGCAACAACCACAAGAGCTATTGCTCCGCTGATCACTATCTTTTTGTTGAATCTAGGTTGATTTTCCATGTTATTACAACACTGGTCCCAATGCCTGAAGAAGTCAAACGTGTGTCTCCTGTGGGCACGAGGTTGTTTTTAAGGGGTCTGTACTATCTCGTTTTTCTGCACTTCACCAGCTTTTGAGTATTTTGACTCCTGGTGAAATTATATCGTTTTTCTTTCTTTCTTGGTATCTCCTTTATTTAAGCGATTAATTTGTTCCGGGTGTCTGATTTCCACCCCCGTTTTGCCCAACTTTTGCCCAACCAAACTGGTGAAGTTTTGGTGAAGCATTGGTGCAATTTTTGGTACAGTTTTGGTCCAGTGTTGGTACAGTTTTTCATTTTGCCTCGTGCCTCCTCTATGCTCACGACCTCCGGTTTTTCGGACTGTTCATGTTAAATGAACGTATTAATTCTTTTTTCTTTTTATATATCTCTCTTATTCGGGGGTCCGGATGGTGCTTTTGTAAGAGGTCATTCCGTTCTCTACCAAGAGCACTTTTTGCACCTTTGGTATTTGCGATCGTGCTCGTATCTGTGAGACGATAGACAGTGCCACCATAGCGAACACCATTGGCGGACCTTTCGCGTCTAGTCTCTATAAGTCCCAGCTGTACGAGTTTCTTTCGTGCGCTCTTGCAGACTCTCGTTGAGAGCTTGTACTGTTCAAATCCACAAATTGCCCCGTCTTTTGCGGTGAACAGTTTGTCTGTGTGCCAGAACGATCCATCTTCTGACTGCTTTCCGTACTGATTGAAGAGTTTGAGAAGTACCATCAGGAAGTGGAACTCGGCATGCGTGAGTGAGTCAACAATCGCTGGATTCTCAAGCAGCGCGTGCGGCACTTTGAAGAACCCTTTACCGGTTCGCCTGGGTGACTTCGGCTTCATTTTTATCTTTATCGTTATCTTCCTGCGCACGTTTAGACGCAGATTCCCAGGCAAATTTGTATAGATCAATCAGGTTGTTGGCACGGAAGACCGCCTCGCGTTCGGTCAACTCTTTGCCATAGCGCTTTTTGTAGAGAGTTTGAAACTCCCGTATTGCTTCGGCCGGGAGCATACTCATTCGTAGATCCTCGCTTTGAGGACCTGTAGCTGCTGGTAGTACTCGTTAGGCTCGACCGAAAGCTCGCGGTTGAAGAACCGCTCGATATCCGTATCAAGCGCGGAGCTTCGCTTGAAGACGAACGTGACCCGTTTGGAGCTGCCTTTCTCTACCTCTTTGAGTGGGTGCCACAGCGCGAGTGTTGCAGCGAGTGCGAGGTTGTTGGTCGCATAGCGACCCCTGGATGTTTCCATTTCATAGTGGCAGTGCGTTAGCTAATAAACGAAAAGACGGACCAGCATGGGAGAAACTAGTCCGGTCGGGTCACTCTTCGCGTATCTTTTTCTTATCGTTATCTACATCACTTTGTTTCCTCGGGATTAGAAGAAACAAAAAAAGACCGATGCCTTCATCTGTCGCCGGAGCGACAAGCAATCAGTCCAATCGAGAATCGTTTTTTATCTTTATCTAAATCGTGAGCCTTTTCGTATCTTTATGATACCCATTCCGGACCGCTGCGCCAAGGCGCTTTGTGGATAATTGATACAAAAGATTGACATTTGCGTAAATAGCGAATATCCTTACCGATATAAAATACTATTTATGAAAAAAGGAGAAAAAGAACAACGTTTTAAGAGACTTGCGTCATCTCGTACCAACGACATCCTCAATAAACTCAGGGTACTTAGTAACTGCTCTAACCGGAGTGCTTATGATTATTCTGAAGAAGACATCAATAAGATCTTCAGTGCAATCGAACGTGCGGTTAAAGAGTCACGTTCAAAGTTTTACTTCCCTAAACAGAAAGACGGTTTCAAACTATAAAATAGGCTATGTCATTCCTTTCTAAACTTTTTGGAATTCGCAACACTGGTCCTGACTGGAGCTTCCAAGTCACTGCTATCTCGGCTGTGATTCGAGATTTTCAGCAAAACATTGCTGGTCGCTTTCTTCTGGTGTTACCAACGGGCGGAGGAAAAACACTAACGGCAATCAGATCGTTGAATGAAATGCTGAATAAAGGGATGATCTCTAGAGACGATAAGGTGTTGTGGATCGTTCACACCCTTTCACTTCACACCCATGCTGTAAAGAATCTTCAAAAAGAGGCACATTACTCGAAATTCTCTCTCAATCAAGAATTGAAGTCGATAGTTGACGTAAGAATGAAAGCCGAAGCCGTAAAAGAATTGGCAAAAGGAAAGAAGTACAAGCTTATAGTTATAGATGAGGCACATCATGCGGCAGCGAGTACTTACCGAGAATTCTTTGACTATCCAATTGGAATACTCGGACTTACAGCGACCCCTCACCGAATGGATAAACTTGGTTTGCCATTCGAGAAAATATCCTACTCAATTACATTTCGAGAATTGGTTAGGCGCGGAGTTGTACTGCTTCCGAAATTTCTTCCCGAAGTAAGAACGAATATAAATGTGCAAGCGTCTTCTTTGCAGGACGAAACCCAACTGGCTAAATTCAACAGCCGAGAGAGAAATCAGCTGGTCTCGCACACCCTTTTTCAGGAGGCGGAGAAACACAATTTTAAGAAAGTCATTGTGTTCGCTGGTACAAATGCGCATGTAGAAAGACTCTACGATGTCATAAAGGCAGATAATGCATCTTCGAAAAACCCTTTCGCACATGTGGGATTCATTTATGGTGGCAACAATAATGAGAAAGGCATGACAAATGAGAAGTACCTGGAGTGGCATCAATCTCAAGATTCATCGATTCTTATCAACTGTAAGATACTTAACGAAGGCTATGACGATCCAAACATCGACACGGTTGTCATGGCGACCCCAACAAACTCAATTCTTTACTACCTCCAATGCATCGGACGTGTTGTCCGAACACCAGAGGATCATGCAAATGCGAAAGCGTACGTCGTTGAGATAGTGGACAGATTACCGAATGTGGCATATCGCATTGATAATCGGTGGCTCTTTGCAGAAATATCAGACTACTTAGAACCACTAATCCAAGACATAAAAAGCCCGTGGCCATTTCGTGTTTGGACCACCTTCCGGAATCTCATTAAATTCAAAGTTAAGTTCGGAGATCTATCTGCTTCAGACATCATGGCGTTACTGGCTGGTAAGCGTACAAATCTACTTCTCTTTAACGACGTACCGAACACACATCGAGGCAAATGGAGATTGATGGCAATACCTGAGGGCGATATGAAAAAGATCAGCATGTTCAATGATCTATCAGAGAACATTGATGAGTATTACAACATAAATCACGATTTCATACTCGAGAAAAACTATCCAGACATATTTAACAAAGAACCTTATAAGAATCGCGTGTATCGTTCAAGTTTAATGGCCGCTTTACATCGCGCGTCACTACTTAAAAGTAAAAAAGAAAGAGTCGACACGTTGATATATTTATCAGTACAATAAGAATTAAAGTTATGGCAACCAAAGCAGATCTATTAAAGGAAAAAGATATTAAAATTGAGGATCTTTTGCTCGATCCGAACAATCCTCGTTTTTCTAAGCACTTGGACGAGATCACCCCGCTCGACAAAGTGGCGAACGAAGAAATCCAAGCTCTTGCATACGCGCAAATGAATGACGCCACAAATCGATTTGAGATCGACGAATTGGTTGAAGCTATCATGGCAGATGGGTTCATTCACGTCGACAAAATATTTGTCAAAAAGACAGACAAGAAGTATCTGATTATAGAGGGTAACCGCCGTGTAACTGCAATAAAGAAAATTTTCAAAGACTTCTCTGGAGAAATCACAGCAGATTTAAAACAGCAGATCACGACAATACCCTGCATCGTTATAGACACCAAAGAACCCGGTGCAGAGAACATGATTCGTAAGATTCTCGGCTTGCGTCATCATGGATCAATTTTGCCCTGGAAACCACTCCCAGCTGCTTTCAACCTATATCAGGAATACATGGTCGCGTATTGCGAGGGAGATATAGAGAAAGCGAAGGATCCAAACAACTTCGTCTACCGCCCTGATGTGGCAAGACAAGTAGCTGCAATGTTTTCGGTTAAATTTAACGATGTCCGCCAAAAAGTAAAACTCTATCGAGTGTATCTACAGCTGATCGAGATGTCTCGACGACACCAGGCTGTAGAAAATTCAGATTCTTTCTCAATGATCGAAGAGACTCTGGGAAGAACCGCGCTAAAAACATTCTTTGAATACGACGAGAGTCGTTCAGTATTCTCAGATGATGGCGTAGAAAAGATCCTCGATGTTTACTTTGGCCTTAGAGGTAAGCAACCTGCCATTACTGAAGCGTCCGCTGGTAGTTCAAATGTTCGCGACTTCGCGTATGTAGTTTCAGAAGGAACCGAAGAAGATATCAGACGAATTACTGTTGATCGAGAAAAAGCAAGTGTTGTAAAGGCTGAAGTTGAAACTAAACGATCTCACCGCTCTCTTCAAAACACCCTAGAATTAGTATTGAACGAACTGAACAAGATCAATCTTGGTGAAATTGGAGCAGATGGCTTTGCTCCAAACGAAACAGAATACATTGCGAGTATTGACAAGAAAATGAACCAGCTTAAGCGTGCGGCAGGTTTACAAGACTCGAACTAGAGGTTCCTGGTTGCAAGCACTTCTTTTACTTTCTTTCTATTGCCGGTACAGCTGATAACGCGAGGAGCATCTATAATTCGTATCTTATATCCAAGCGACTTATACAGTTTCAAAATGCGAGGAGTTGCTTCGTTTGAAAGAATCACTGGACCTTTATGCTTAGACAACCACTTTGCGACTTCAACTTGATCGTCCCAAGAAAATCCACCAACAGAGTATTGCGTAAACGGAACGTCATATGGAGGATCTGCATAAACAAAGTCATCGTCTTTCAGCTTTAGTTTCCTAAAGTCTTTATGCGTGAACTTCCACTTACCAAAATAAGTTTTGTATTCCGAGAAATCTTGGAGGTAATTTATGGTCTTATTTCTACCGAAAGGGATATTATAAAAACCACTATTATTAAACCTGCACAGACCATTAAAGCCGGTTCTATTGAGGTAATAAAATAATTCTGCTGACTCTGGTGTATTGATTTCTCCATCTCTAATCAGATCATTGAATCTATCCCTATTTTCATAGTATGAGTCTGCATCGTTCTTGAACTTCAATTTTGTTTTTAATCCTTTCTTTAGTTGGAAGTAGAAATTAATAACGTGAGGATTGATATCATTTACCCACGCTTTTTCTGGGAGCAGTCCAAGAGAAACCGCCAACCCTCCACAAAATGGCTCTACAAATCTTTTCTCTTTATGAGCTTCCCATAATGGTTTGAGGTAAGGCAGTAGCCACCTCTTACCGCCAGCCCATTTTAGAGGGGGTCTTATGCCACCGTTTGAGCTTTTTAAATTAGAGGATTTCTTCATAGACTACTTCAAAAATTCATCAACAGAAATTTCTAACACGTCTGCAAGTTTTTTCAGACTGCTCACTCGAGGATCTGAAGTAGAGCCGTTCTCAATCTTTGCAATCGTGTGATAAGCCAGACCTGTTTTCTTACACAGGTCGCTTTGAGATAACCCTCTTTGTTTCTTGAGCGATTTAAGCTTCGCAGCTATTTTTGATGCAGTTTTCTTTCTCTCGTTCATATTGATAAAGTTTTACTCTTATAATTTTATCATATACAAGAAAAAAGAAATGGCAAATCATTGGAAAATTGAGGGGATAACCGAGGTACACACCGCTTTATATGGAAGCTAATATCCCACACGATCAGGCCTGATATGCCAATGGATTCATCCAGCGCGCGGTGAAGTACTTGGCTACTGATTGATCAAGCGAGAACCGTCCGGAAGGGCGGTTTTTCGTTTAGCGTTTCAGAATTGATACAAAAACGTATTAAAAGTGAAATATGCTCTCTTCTTTTACAGCTTCACTCTTCGGAGTGTAAGCGCATTCGCAACCACAATCACTGTTGAGAGGCTCATGACAAGCGCACCGATTTCAGGACGCAAGAAGAAGCCCCAGACAGCGAATACTCCAGCTGCTGCAGGAATGGCAATGATATTGTACCCGAGCGCCCATGCAAGGTTCTGAATCATTTTTGCGTACACTTTCTTTGAGAGCATTATAAGGCGCACGATATCTTGAGGGTCATTGTCGGTTAGCACCACGTCGCCGGATTCAACAGCAACATCTGTTCCTGCTCCTATAGCAACTCCTGCATCTGCTTGTGTGAGTGCAGGTGCATCATTCACGCCATCGCCCACCATGAGTACTACGCTTCCGTCTTCCTGGAGCTTCTTGATATGGGTGTATTTATCTTCGGGCAACACGTTTGCAAAGTATGTATCAATACCGAGCTCTTCCGAGACAGACTGCGCGACCTGTTCGTTGTCGCCTGTAAGCATGGCAACTTTCACATCCATGTCGTGTAGCTTTTGGACCGCCTCTCTTGAAGAGTCTTTGACTGCATCAGAGAGAACCAAGTACCCGAGCACTGTTTCCTTACTTGCTACAAAAACCAGCGTGCCATTTAGATTGGTAGGAGTAGCAAGATGTAAGTTTAAACTTCGGATCAGGCGTTCGTTTCCTGCAAAGTACTCTGTACCATTCATCTCCGCTTTCACACCTTGCCCGGCAATATTTTGAAACTTGTCTATATCAGAAACGGACACGTTTTGTGCGCGCGCATAGGCGAGTATTGATTGCCCGATGATATGCGAAGAGTGCTGTTCGAGAGACGCTGCGATGGAGAGGATGTTGTTTTTATCTTGCTCTGCTAACGAAACAACATCGGTCACGCCGAATTCTCCTTTAGTGAGCGTTCCTGTCTTGTCGAACACCACGTAATCTGCTTTTCGTATTGTCTCTATCTTTGAAAGGTCCTTAATGAAAAATCCGTTCTTCACGGCAAGCGACGTGGTAATGGTTGTCACTGTAGGAATCGCAAGACCAAGCGCATGCGGACACGCGATAACCAGCACGGTGATAGCGAGCGTTACGGCAAACACAAACGGCTGACCGATCACGAGCGTCCACACGAAGAGTGTGCCGAGTGCCGTAATACCAGCAACAAACGTGAGAACAGCGGATGCTTTATCAGCAATCCTTTGCGATCGCGG
Source organism: Patescibacteria group bacterium UBA2105 (assembly GCA_002331495.1). Taxonomy (GTDB): domain Bacteria; phylum Patescibacteriota; class Minisyncoccia; order Phycocordibacterales; family UBA2100; genus UBA2100. Next base: position 29,546 of record DCYR01000003.1, read on the forward strand.
TTTTGTTTGTCCAGCTTGGGCTATGAGCTTTTGTATCTGTCCGACTGTAGAGTATTCACCGACACGAGAGAGCTTGATGGTAAGCGAGCCGTCGAGACAAATGGCTCCGGCAACCACTTGGGCATCCGTTTCTTTCTTCACCGGTTTTGATTCGCCGCTTATAAGCGACTCATCTACGTTTGCGAACCCTTTGGTAATCGTGCCATCAGCTGGAATCTTCTCGCCCGGCTTCACTATGACAATGTCGCCCTCTTGAAGTTCAGTGATATCAACATCAGTCTCTACACCATTTTCAAGTTTGTGAGCTTTCTTTGGAAGAAGCTTTGCGACTTCGGAGAGTGCATCTCCTGCAGCAGAGCCTGATTTAGCTTCCAGATAGTGCCCGAAGAGGAGCACCCACACGAGGGTGGAGATTTCAAGATAAAACTCAGCATGAAGTGAAGTAATAAACGTTGAGGCAACGGAAAACAGGTACCCGCTCCCAACCGCAAGTGAGACGAGTGTCATCATGCCGTACCTGCGGGATTTTATTTCATGCCATGCGTGCTGAAAGAACACGAGGGCAAAACCAAAGATGACCGTTGCGATACCGAACTGTATCCACTTGTTAAGTCCGAAGGAGATACCAAGTATCTCTGATATTTTCGGGTGTACGAGCACCAGTGGAATAAGGAGAAATGTGACAATCCAAAATCGTCTTAGGTACTGCGCGGCAGAGCCGTGACTCATTCCATGTGCTCCATGACTTGTGTGATTGTGATGGTTCCCATGCTCCATAGTTAGATCGTCATAAATACTTCACCCTTAGCACCATCATGGGTGATTTCATAGATAACAAAGTCAGATGTTTTTGGTCCGGGCATTCCTGGAGAACCTGATGGCATACCTGCCATGCCGATACCTTTGATGTCGGGCCGTTCAGCCAGTAGCTTTTGAACTGCTTCCTCTGGAACATGCCCCTCAACAACATATCCATCAATCTCCATCGTGTGGCAACTCTCAAGCTCGTATGGCACATCAAACTGTTCTTTGATCGACTGCATATCTGCTACGCCCTCAATATCAACGCCGTATCCTTTCTTCTCTAAGTACGCTGCGTATTGCCCACAACATCCACAACTCGGTGACTTATAGATGGTGGCCAAGAGTTCGTTCGCAGGAGCTTCAGAGATTGTTTCTCCTTTTGGGAGTGTTTGCACCGCCATGACACCGATAACACCAATGACTGCAACAACGAGTACTCCAATAATAAGATTACTTTTCATATTAGTTTTCATTGAACCATGTTTGTAGCCAACCTTTCATCTGCTCAACTTCAGCTGACTGACTTGCAATGATGTTGTTTGCAAGTTGAACGAGCTCAAGACGATCAGTTTGTTGAAGTAGGTTCTCTGACATTCTAATTGCACCAAGATGATGTACGATCATGCCGCGAAGCCATGCCTCCTCGTATGCATCACCAGTTTGTCCGCGACCAATAAGCATCATTTCATCCATCATGTGCATCAATTCGCCATCACCGTTCACGATCTCATCTTCATAGTAGCCTCCCATGTGTTCCTCCATTTCCTCGTACATAGACTCATTCGAGAAGAATCCTCGGTGCGGCATATTGTTTGCGCCGAAGAAGTAGCCGAGCAGAAGTCCGACAATAAGGACGAGAAGACCGATAATGATTGTTTGATTTTTATTTTCCATATTATTTTTTCTTAGCTTTATTAAATATGCTGATAATTTCGCTGATCGCTTTTTTCTCCTGCCCCTGTTTCATTTGATGAATGACGTGCTCGGAGAGGTGATTTTCAAGCATCAGATCCTCAACGGCCGAGAGAGCGCTGCGTACTGCGGATGACTGCGTAATGATATCCACGCAGTATTGCTCTTCATCGACCATTTTCAGGAGTCCGCGTACCTGACCCTCGACACGCCGGAGACGATTTTGCACCTGTTTTTTAGTGGCTGCTTTCATACGTAGCATATTATACCCCCATGGGGTATATGCACACAAGCAGCGTTGTGGAAACGTGTTCGTACCCATTCTAAACACACGCACTTATTGCAGTTGCTTAGCATTTAATCGTTTCGTGCCTCTCGCATGTAGCTTGGAATGACCGGAGTGAATCCTGCGCGTTCCTGCGCTTTGCGTGAGATCTCCCAATAGTCCCACTCTATGGCGGTTCTAATGCGTCTCATGCCGTCGAGCCAGTCAGAACAATCAAGGCAAAAAAAGTTAACCTTTTACTTGGCATTGACACCACTTTAAAAGGTGGTACGATCTTGTCGGATTCAAAACTTGGTAGTAAAGGAGATTTACATGAGTCAGCGACTCACTCCCAAGTTCCTCACGGCCGAGGTCGTCCAAACCGCGGTTAGTATGGTTTTGGGTGGATTCATGTTCAATGGCAAAATGGACATGGTCCTCAATAGGAAGATGTGCCACATCGTGGTGGTCGTTCCGGCCGGCGAGGAAGCGCGTAATTCAGACTGGCCAGACTATTCGGTAACACCGAATTGCATTTTTGAAGCCAGTGTTGGCAACAAAAGTGACTGGCCGCACGAGTTCGACGAGATCGCGCGGAGCAAGGCGCGGCAGCTCTGGCGCGGACAGAACACCGACGGCAACACCGACTCAATGGCGCACCTGCTGTTTCCTGGTGACACTCCCTATTGGGGCGGTGTCAAGCGACATGGTATCGTAGTGGCCTGCTCTGGCGTGCAGCCCTACTTCGACCAGATGATCTCGGGCATGATCGCCGACGCCATCAAGGCATTCGCGCGGTTTCACTTCGAGAACAGCGCGGACAAAAAGGAGGAGCGCTCCTTTCTGGAGTAATGGCCAGAGCATACAACTCGCAAAAACAACCCGCAGGGTTCGCTTCTGCGGGTTGTTTTTGTTTTGAAAACCACAGGCACGTGAATGGCTTCTCTTTGGGGAGAGAAAAACTGACTCAATCCCAATGTACGGATAACTTAGCGAACGCAAGCAGCAAATTTTTGGGCTGTCGCATATATGCGATTGCTATCCTTGCTGAATTAGTAAAGTGCGTGTATTCTCCACTCTGTAGCATAGCGATTTACCATTAAAATATTGGTCAAAAAATATGGCGAAGAGAAATACTGGAATTGAAAAAATGAAAAAAACGAGGGGGCGTAAGACTAAGAAACGGCTTGCCGCAAAACATGCCATGCTTGCGGAGCGCTCTGCAAAAAAACGTAGCTAGCAAAAAACCACTTGCGAGTAGCTTTTTTACTATTGTATTGTGTATTGACAAATAATCCCAGTGCGTTATAGTCACCGCTAATCAAGGAGCTCCTACAAGAGGCAGACTAAGTCGGGTTTGACGTTTTCTAGGCTATTTTTGATGTTTTATTCACTTAGTTCGCACGAAAATGCAAACAGGAACCATCGCCCGCATCATGGACAAAGGCTTCGGCTTTATCAAGGTGGAGGGAAACGACAAGGACCTTTTCTTTCACTCAAACGAACTTCAGAATGTAGCATTTGACGACCTCAATGAGGGAGACACTGTTGAGTTTGAAGTTGCCGAGAGTGACAAGGGCCCAAACGCAGTTAAAGTTAGCCGCGTTTAATATAAACAAAAAACACAACGCCCCAGGGCGTTGTGTTTTTTGTTTTGGTATACCATTCATGCCATAAGCTCTTCAGTAGACTATTCAAAAATCGCCTTGGAATATTTAATCTTGAAGGAAGATAACGGCACACACTGCTCTCTGTCTCCCCGACCCTAAAGATTCTCCTTATACAGAAAGGACTGAAAAGACATTGGTGCTGGTACTAATCAAAAACTGTACAGGGACCAGGGCGCCATCAAACCCGACAATGTTCTGAATTGACCACGTACCCCTTCGGCTCCCAGGCGGTTTTCTTTATCTTCTATTTTGTTAGCATTTGATAAATGACCATTCCCCAACAACTACTTCCATATCTCAAATATGCGCCGGTTGCTGCGCTGTTGTTTGGCCTGGCTTTTGACATTTTCACGCTCGATAAGCCAGATGCTCTTTTCGAGAATGTCGTCATCATCGGTTACTTGACTTTGAGTGCTGTTGCAATGGCGGCGCTGCAGTCTGATATTGGGAAAGCAACGGAAGGGAGACGGATATTTCTTCTTTCCACGTTGCAGTTTAGCTTCGGCAACCTTGCTAGTGCCCTTATGGTGCTCTATGCGCGCAGTGGGACATTCGCCGGCGGTGCGATATTTGTTGGGATGCTGGCTCTTTTATTCTTAAGTAATGAGCTTCTGCGCGACCGCTACGCACGAACTCACTTGCGTGTGGTGATCTGGTTTGTGCTGCTTCTCACCTACAGCACCCTCATCGTGCCTGTGTATCTGGGAGCGATGGGACTATTTGCTTTTGCCGTTAGCGTGTTTTTGGCGCTCGGAGTAACTCTATTGCTGGTGTTTCTACTCTCGATAATCACGTACGCATCGTTTAACGAACATGCTCATAAGATAACTACTTCAATAGTGATCACAACGACTGCATTTGTAGGTTTGTATTTTTTGAACTTAATACCACCTGTTCCGCTTGCTCTTAAGCACGTAGGAATTTATCACAGTGTAGTGGCCGCAGAAGGCTCTTATTCTGTAACATATGAACCCCCCGCGTGGTACGAGTTTTGGCGCGACACAAATCGTGTGTACACACAACAAGCCGGGGCCCCGGCTTTCTGTTTCAGTTCTGTATATGCACCCAGCGCACTTGAAACTGAAATTCGTCACCGCTGGGAAAAGTACGACGAAGTGCAGGACGAATGGATCACCGTTGCTCGTATTCCGTTTCCAATACTTGGTGGACGCGAGCAAGGCTTCCGTGGATACACGCAAACTTCGCAAATTAGAGAGGGAAGGTGGCGTTGCAGTGTTGAAACCTCGCGGGGTACGCTGGTGGGCCGAACAACATTTACCGTAATCCAAGGAATTCCTTCGCTAGAAGAAACGAGCTTCTAGCGGTAATGCGAAGAACGCTCTCGCTCTATGGTCTCCGCGCGAGCCACCGCCTCATGTGGCTCGATGTCGCCGCTTCGCAGCTCATTGCGTATGTCGTTGAGTGCATCTACCTCAGAATCTACTGGCCCCATACGTATTTGCTGCTCCACCACGGCTATTCGTGCGAGAGCCTCGGACAGAGTCGTCTTATTTTCAGAGCCGGGAGTTCTTTCCATACGAAGACTATAGCATATTGCACCGAGGAGAGGTTCTCTGCTATATTAAAAACAGGTCAATAAGCTACCGAAAGGGGGTGAAGATATTGGGTGATTCTCTAGATACAAGAGTAGACCGGGCAAATCGGATGTTGAGGGAAGGTCAGGTTACTACACGATATCTCGCATCGATAAAAGCCGTCGAGGCGGAGGGAATAACCCACCCACCCGACGTGGCCAGAATTTCGAAGGAAATACGCTCGGAGTTGTCTAGAAAAGCCAATGAGGCAAAGAAAGCAAAGAAGAAACGCGAGCGTGAAAATCGCGATGCAGAATTTGCTAAGCTCCACCGTTCAACAAATGAAGATGTCTATCCAATTGATTGATGGGCAACCACAACTGCCGCCGGACACAGGTTCTGGTGGCATTTTTTTGCATAACAAAACCCCGCAGCATGCTGCGGGGTTTCGCGACCTCGGTCAGTCTCCAGCACAGAAAATGCCGCCTCGATGTCTCAAGCATCGGACGGCACGACAAACGCAACATGGAGAGCGCCATGAGCACCTGCCGGATAGCGCACTGTGAAACAGTGCGCACACATAAGAAATCCTATCATAATCAGGAGCTTGACACCCAAAGTGATGTGTCGTTCAGGTACATCCTTTGCAGGCATGGCGCGTTACCACTGTATGGGTTCTTCCCCCCTGTTTTTCAAATATTCATTTGCTCGTGAGAAGTGTTTGCAGCCGAAGAAGCCACTGTGCGCTGAGAATGGCGACGGGTGTGCTGCCTCAAGGACCAGGTGCTTGCCCCAGTCGATGTCTTTTCCTTTATCTTTTGCATATCTGCCCCACAGCATAAACACTACTCCCTCGCGTTCTTCCGAAAGCACCCTGACGACAGCGTTAGTAAACTCTTCCCATCCTCTTCCTTGGTGACTTCCGGCCTCTCGCGCACGAACAGTTAATGTTGCGTTCAGCAATAGCACTCCCTGTCTCGCCCAACGTTCTAAGTCACCATTTTTTTCGACAGAATGCCCGAGGTCGCTTTCTATTTCCTTAAAGATGTTTTGCAATGATGGCGGCAAAGCCGTCCCTTCATTCACCGCAAAGCACAGCCCGTTCGCTTGTCCTGGGCCGTGGTAGGGATCTTGCCCGAGTATCACCACCTTAACGTCGTCGAATGGACACAGGTTAAATGCCCTGAACATATCGCGCGGATGAGGAAAGACATTCTTGTTTGCATATTCATTGTGGACAAACGAACGGAGCGCTTTGAAATACTCCCTTCCAAATTCGCTTGAGAGCTTCTGTTTCCACGATTGTTCTAGCTGTATAGAGTCCGTATTCATTTTTTTCTTTCATGCTTATCGGATCCGAACAAAAGACTCTGCGCATATCCAGCATGCGTAAAAAGTCTATAAAATTCTCTTGGAATACGAAGTAGATGATTTTTTATTGCCTCTGGCATTGTAATTGGGGCACCTATAGGAACCAGTGATCCGACAAAAATATCCGATACCGACTTCCAGCTGTATTGCTCTGCATATGCGACACACGTATCAGAATCCCCAGTATCTAACGCATTCTGGATAGCTTTTTCCATATTAGTATTTAGTGCTCCCAGTTTTTCGTTTCTTATTATTGTATTCGGTCCAGGCGCGGGGTACGCGGCAACGGGTACCCCGGAGGCAAGTGCTTCTAAAAGTACTACCCCGAACGTGTCTGTTTTGCTTGGAAACACAAACACGTCGGCATCTGCATAGCTCCGAGCAAGCTCGTCTCCCTGCTGGGGTCCGGAGAATTCAACATCTGGGTATTTACGTTCTAGGGTTCGCAGAATTGGCCCATCCCCGACAACTTTTTTGCTTCCTAAAACCTGTACTTTCAGAAAATCCTCTATGTTTTTCTCCTTGCTTACGCGCCCAACATAGAGCATGTGGGGTCGCAGTGTTTCCTCCTTCTTCTTCCTAGGCCTAAACAAGTGTGTGTCGACCCCATTTTCACATACCACAATCTCGTTCTTGAAACCGTGCCTCTTGAGTTCCTGTTTCGTTTCTTCCGATGGTACCAATACCCTCTCGGCAGGTCGGTGAAAATCTTGTATGTAAAGCATCGTGATTCGCTGTGGAACCTTCAAATACACGCGCATGTATTTGTGCCAGTGCGTGTGAAATGAAGTAGTGAAATTAAGGCCGCGTGCCACGCAGTAGTTGCGCATAGTGAGTCCTAGCGGCCCCTCTGTCATAATGTGAATTGCGACATTCCCGTGCTTCTTGACTAAATTATCGATAGTCTTTCTAAAAAATATGGGAAGGGCTATTTTTATCTCCCCATACCCAGGCAACGGTACCCCGGGAAATTCTTGTGGATGTACGATTGTATGTCCAACGTCGTTTTTAGCTAATTCAGCGGCGAGAGATTCCACCACCCGCAGCACTCCCGAAAGATGCGGCCGCCATGCATCTGTCACCATGATGATATGCATTCCCTGTATTCTAGAGAAGAATTAAAAAATCGCCATATTCATCACTCCATATATGATAAAAGCCCGCTTAAAAGCGGGCTTTTATCTGTTACTTTCGGAAGCAGTCGCGACACTTGAGATTGCTGTCGTCACGTGGCTCAAATGGCAGGCTCGTAATAGCTCCGCCACAGTCAGCGCATGTCCAGTTTCCCTCAAACATCTGACGCTCTCGTCGAGGTCGATCACCTCGCCGTTTCTTATGACAGTCACGGCACATAAGGGAACCTTCACGTTCCGGATCAGGTTGGAACGGAAGCTCGGTGATCTCGCCACCACAGCCACTGCACTTCCAGTTGCCCGTGAACATTTGTCGTTCTTCGTTCATTATCTAGATGTTGTTTGTTAGTAGTACGTTCTCCAGTATCGACTTGATTGCTGCATACTATTCTGCAAACAACGTTAACTCGAAAACCGCCCCGATAGTAACACATATGTTATACTGCTGCATCTATTTATGAATAATGACACTCCGGCCCTAGAGATAAAAGAATTGCGTAAAACATATGGAAAATCCGTGGCTGTGGACGATATTTCCATTACCTTGCCTCGCGGAAGCTTTTTGGGACTACTTGGACCAAACGGTGCTGGCAAGACAACGACAATCGGGTGTATTGTTGGCGTGCACAAAATTAATGGGGGCTCAATACAAACCTTTGGTTTTGATGTTGAGAAAGATTACCGCGAATCACGCAAGACAGTGGGGATAGCTCCGCAAGAGTTCAATGCCGACTTCTTCGGGAAGGTAGGTAAAATGCTTGATTTTGTAGCCGGATACTATGGTATCCCACAAGTACAACGACAGAAGCGTGTTGAGGAACTCCTTGAGCAGTTCAACTTAACGAAGCACAAAGAGAAGGGTTTTAACGAGCTCTCAGGCGGCCTGAAGCGTCGAGTCATTCTCGCACGTGCTCTAGTGCATGACCCAGAACTTCTTATACTCGACGAGCCCACGGCGGGAGTTGATGTGGAACTACGACACGAACTTTGGGGCTACCTCAAAAAACTATCTGAGGAGGGGAAAACCATACTCTTAACTTCCCACTATCTCGACGAAGTTGAGTTGCTCGCGAATCGCTTTGCGTTCATCGATGAAGGAAAAATAGTTGCAGACGGCCCAAAAGAAAAAATGCTCGCAGGAGGAAAGAAACTCGAAGAAGTATATTTAGAACTAACTGGAAAGAAAAATGCTGTATGAACTTGATAGGACTACAAACCATCATTCGTCGGGAAATGGAGCGCACATTTCGTGTGGCAGTACAGACTATATTTAGTCCGGTTATTTCAGCGACTCTCTTTATTTTCGTGTTTGGCTCCATCGTGGGCACACGCATTGATGAAATCGGCGGTGTTTCGTACATTACCTTTGTATTCCCCGGTATTCTCATAATGAATGTACTTACGTCTGCGTTCACTCATTCTTCAAGTTCGGTGTATTTTGCGAAATTTGTTCGAAGTATCGAAGAAATGCTTGTGGCTCCGCTCTCGTATTTTGAAATTATGCTTGGGTATGTAATCAGTGCTGTGTTCCGGGCACTGATTGTCGGTATTACCATCGTCCTTATCGGCATCTTGTTTGGGGCAGTTGTGATGCAAAGTTTTCCCCTCTTCTTCGCCTACATTATAGGAACTGCCGTTGTGTTTTCTCTCTTGGGGATCATCACCGGACTTGTAGCGAAGAGTTTTGAGCAACTTAATATTCTTAGTACATTCATTATCCTTCCATTTTCATTCCTGGGAGGCATGTTCTATACCCTTGAAATGCTTCCTGAGGTGGCTCAGACCGTGACACTGTTCAATCCGTTTTTTTACTTCGTTGACGGCATACGGTACGCGATGGTTGGCATCAACGACTCAAATTTGCTAATCGGTGCAGCTCTTATATTTGGTCTTGTTGCTGCCCTAGGTGGCCTGGTGTGGCGTATTTTTTATACTGGCTGGCGGATCCGCGAGTAACAAACATACGGTACCCACACTACGGATACGGAACTTCCATCGCGGCTGTAATCCCAAGGTGTTATCATGCTTGCTTCCGTGCATGTTTCGGACATTTACATCCATGTGGTTTTATAAACTCATCAATATATTCTTTTCCGTAGTCGTAGCCGAGCTCCTCTCCTGCTTCTATATTTCGCAGTGCATAAAAGTTTATTTGCCCCGCTTCAATTTCGGCTTCGACATTCGGCTTGCAAAAATGGTTCATATAGCGCGCGGCGTTTGAACGTGCCGCGCCGTCGATAGTAGTGTGATCATCGACCTCGAATAAGTATTTTGTGTGTCGTCGCTTATCCGCTTCCTCGTTTGAAATAAGTTCTCCCGTGTACTCGATAACAAACTCTCCTTTCCTAATTGGCGCAACAGCAAAAAGACCTAGCCCCATTCCCGGAGCTGATCGTCTGATTTTGAACTTGTGTTGTGTATTCACCATAGAGGCTATATCTATCATTACCCCGGATAGCCAAACTTGTAGCAGAAACAAGTTTGGCTATCCGGGGTATAATAAACAGAATGGATGTTTATACAAGCACCTCCGTTGCACAAGCGAACTCTGTTTGGGGCAATCTCGGCCCTTCGGTCTGGACAGCTATTTTTTTCGCAATTGCCGTGTTCTTTGCGGTGTATAGCGCCATACTTATATTCCACTGGTTCTCGTTTAGCATGCGTTCGCGTAGAGCTATCATGGCAACCGTTCTCTACCTGGGCGTAAGTTCTGTATTTATATTTTCGATGCTTGCAAGCATCATCACGCTCACCACTCTCTAGATATGAAGCAAACTCTTTTACAAAAGAACATACACTTACAGACCGAAGAGGCTATTTTGATGGTCGTGCGCAAGCATTGGTTTATACACTTTGTGGACTCATTGAGCATCATAATCATTGGGGTCATTCCGTTCATAGCGGTCACTTTTATAGCGCCCTTTATTACAGTACACCCTGCACTACCCGCGTTCTTCACCGCCGTTTGGATGCTCACCGTCTGGATGATGCTTTTTACAGTCTGGACCAATTACTATCTCGACATCTGGATCGTGACCGACAAACGCATCATCAATATCGACCAAATTCACCTCTTCAAGCGTGATGTTTCAACACTCCGCATCGAGCGCGTGCAAGATATTAAAGTTGAGAAGCACGGGTTTTTTGCAACGATCCTCGACTTTGGGAACCTGCAGGTTCAAACGGCCGGACCGGAAGCAAGTTTTTACCTCATTAAAGGTATTCCGAATCCAGCCTACGTTCGCAATGCAATTCTCGAACGTGTCGATATGGCGACCGAGCACAAGAATTCATTTGAATACAACAAGGAACAACGACCATCTAACGGCGAGTAGTCCCAAGACAGTCGCGGGGTTTTTTGCTACCATTCTCGAATGAGCAAAATCTCTACCGACAGTTACAAGGGCGTTCGTGACTTCTATCCTCGTGACAAGTTTGTCCACGACTACATTGTTAATACTCTTTCTCAAACGTGCGAGAGCTTCGGGTATGAAGCATACGATGCCTCAATTCTTGACCCCGCCGAGCTGTATCGCACGAAGACAAACGACGAGATAGTTAATGACCAAACCTACACGTTTGAAGACCGTGGTGGCCGCGAAGTAACCCTGCGCCCTGAGATGACACCAACCGTTGCGCGTATGGTCGCGGCCCGGTCACGCGAACTCGGATTCCCGCTTCGGTGGTACTCGATGCCGAACTGTTTCCGCTACGAGCGTGCACAACGTGGTCGCCTTCGCGAATTCTGGCAGCTGAATGCCGACATCTTTGGAGTTGCAGGAATCGATGCCGACGTAGAAATCATCGCACTTGCCCACCGCCTGATGACCGCGTTTGGAGCTAAGGAGTCCCACTTTGAAATTCGGATTAACGACCGCAGGGTTTTTGAGCAGATATTCGATGAGGTGGGCATCGACACAGGTACGCGCAAGAGCATCATGTCGTTGCTCGACCGGCGAGCAAAAATAGATACCTTCGATAGTGAGCTTGGGGAACTTGCCGGAGACAAGGCTAAGAAGCTAACCCAACTGCTCGATAGTGCCGCAACAAACCCCCTGCTCGAAGACCTCCGCTCTCGCCTGGCAACACGTGGCATTACCAATGTTGTGATCGACACATCAATTGTCCGAGGCTTTGACTATTACACTGGTATGGTGTTTGAAGTATTCGACACCGCGAAGGAAAACGCTCGTTCAATATCAGGAGGCGGCCGTTACGACCATCTGCTGGAAATGTTTGGGGTGGACTCTATTCCAACAGTTGGTTTTGCCACAGGAGACGTTACGATGCGAGATTTTCTCGAAGCACACAATTTGCTGCCTGAGTATGTATCTCCTACTGACCTCATGATCTGTGTACTAGATAAAGACACCACTTCATTCGCCAATGAAGTAGCTCAGAAACTACGAGACCAAGACATTAACGTCGCTGTTAATTATTCATACAAAAAAGCGGGCGACCAGATCAAGCTTGCCGACAAAAAGAACATTCCATTCGTTGCATGTGTGGGGGCTCAAGAAATAGAAAGCGGTAAACTTGCCGTAAAGCACCTCGCGAGCCGTGAAGAAAAGGAGTTATCGGTCGACGAAATTGCAGATCACATTTTCACCCACGAACTCTAGTGAGTCTGTGGTACAATCCCGCCAATGCGAAAAATAGTCTTTGACATCGAGACCAGTAACCAATTCTCCGATGTTGGCTCAAGCGACCCTGCCGCGCTTGATATATCTGTTGTGTGTCTGCACGACTCCAAAACCGATGAATACACATCCTTTTTACAGGAAGATTTTGGAGAACTTTGGAAAGTCATAGAAAAAGCCGACATGCTCATTGGCTTTAACTCCAACCATTTCGATATCCCTCTCTTAAATAAGTACTACCCGGGTGACCTCACACACATCAAAAGCCTCGACCTACTCAAAGAAGTTTCCGAATCTCTTGGCCGTCGCATTAAGCTCGATATCATTGCTGAAGCTACACTTGGTGAGAAAAAAAGCGGCCACGGCTTACAAGCGCTTCAGTGGTGGCGCAACGGCGAGCGGCAGAAAGTTATCGACTACTGTATCCAAGATGTAAAAGTAACGAAGAAAGTCTACGACTACGCAATGAAACACGGCAAGGTGAAATACAAAGACCTGGGAAAAGTGAAGGATATTCCCCTAAACACCACCCGTTGGGAGGAAAAGGAAGATGCGGCACTCACCCACACCCTCCCCTTTTAGACGATAATAAAAATACTAAGTGCAAGTAATAGCCGATATGCTATGAACACATGCAATGTGTTATTCTGCAAGAATTTCAAAAGAAAGTGAATTACAAGTATGGCAACCGTGAAGGCACTGGCGGCTCCAGCCAGCACTGCCAGGCTCAGCCCATCCACTCCCAGTTCAAGAGCCTGCCTAGTACCCGCACCAAGCAGCACCGGCACACCCAGAAGAAATCCAAATTTGGCAGCCTGCGCACGGTCCATGCCAAAGAGCATCCCCCCTGAGATAGTCATGCCAGAGCGGCTCATGCCTGGTATCAGTGCAAGCGACTGAAACATTCCTATCATTAGTCCTCGCTTCCAGCCATGGCCCAATGAAATAATTTGTCTGTCTTTTTTTACTGCATACTCAGCGAGCAGCATAACAAGCGACCCCGCAATAAGAGTTCCGGCGACGAGTGCGGGGTTACGAAACACCGTTGCCATTATATCCTCTAATAATAATCCCAATATAACCGCCGGGATGGTACCCACGGCAAGCGCAACAACAGTCTGGTCATGTATGTCCAGAGGATCTTTTGATACAAGCTTGCTTGGTAGACGGAGCGTTGTCTCCATAAGCATCCGTACATCACGCCAAAAATAAATAACGATCGCCGACGCAGTGGCAAAATGCAATAGTGCATCAAAAGTTAGATCAGTTTCGCCGACTACGCCCAGTACTTCTCGGGCCAAAATTAAATGTCCCGATGAAGAGATCGGAAGGAATTCGGTGAGTCCTTGAACTACACCGAGAATACTATTCGTAAATACTGCTGTTTCGAGCATACGTGGTTCAATCGTACAACACTACTCTATCAACCCCAAGCGATACATGTCCATTGAGTCTTCGCCTTCAAACATGTCCCCCGGGTTGGGCAAATAAATACGTCTGCGCGTTATTTCTTCGGTTGCCTCGTTTAGTAGCTTATGAAAAATGCGAAACTCTTCCCTGCATTCATCAAAATGTATAACATGTCGCCTCATTTGCGAAGCACCGTTGGTGTTGCGCGTTTTTTTGCATTCATTAAAAATACATCGCTTCACATCCATATTAAATGTTGCCTTCACTGTGTAGTAGTTAAAAATAGCCTGTAGTATAAATTGCGTTTTATAGCCCCCCTTTGGCGTAAATGATGCGACAAACTTATGGTCAACGATATCGACACAACCTGGGTTCCCTTTTGACACCACAACCAGGTCTGAGATTGCCTTGATGGGTAACGGGAGTCCCTCTACATATGCATACCCCTTTTCCTCAACGCCAAGAACCTCATATCGTGGCGCACGCCTCAAATAAAACCCGACCGCTTGTTTGTATTCTTTCTCCATTGCTGCGCGCTTTTTCTTCTGTGCCGCGTGTGTTCTGTTCACGCCAAAGTTGATCTCGAAGTCAGGAACATCTCTCAAGTACTCAAGCCCCAGCTCTACCGATTCTTCTTTCGAGGCTCCTTCGTAAAAGTGCTGCAGCGCGACGTGTGCAGCCCGACCGACAATCCCCGCAGGCGAACTTGGTGTATCATAGATTTTCTCAACATAGCGCTTATACCACGCAAGTGGATTGCGCAAAAACGCCATTAGTGATGTGTGGCTCCAGTAGTCAATTGGTGGCTTTTTGCCACCTGCTCTCCCCTTGGTACGTGTCATGCACGTTAAGTATACCCTACGAGGATGCTACAGCTCTTGAAACGGCCTCAACGATACCTCCGTCAAAAGGCCCTGGGATTATCTTCTCAGCAGTGGGTTCAGCTACTATAGCAGCGAGCGCCTCAGCCGCTTTGAGCTTCATGTCGTCAGCAATTTGCGACACTCCCGCTTCCAGCGCACCTTTGAAAATTCCGGGAAATGCCAGCGAGTTATTTATCTGATTTGGGTAGTCTGAGCGTCCCGTTGCGATCACTGCTGCCCCTGCCTCTTTCGCTGTTTCTGGGTCGATCTCAGGGACTGGGTTAGCAAGAGCAAAAACGATAGAGTCTTTATTCATCAGCGCCATCATCTCTCTTGTTAAAATATTTGGAGCAGATACTCCGATAAACACATCCTTTCCCACCACTGCTTCTTCAAGACCTCCACATATCTCGCTAATTGCACAGCACTCGAGTATCTTTTCCTGGGATACATCAAGGTCAGTGCGGCACTTGGACACAATACCTCCACTATCAACAATAGTAACGCGGGGAAATCCGGCTCGTTGCAACAGTTGGACGGTGGCAATGCCAGCTGCCCCTGACCCTGCTACTACGATTTTGGTGTTTTCTTTTTTTCGTCCTGTTACCTTGAGTGCGTTAAGCAACCCAGCCAACACCACTATCGCCGTACCGTGCTGATCATCGTGAAATACTGGTATATCGAGTGCAGCTCGTAGACGAGCCTCTATCTCAAAGCACCGTGGAGCGGAAATGTCTTCAAGATTAATGCCCCCAAATGTCGGGGCTATGCGTATTATTGTGTTTACAATCTCATCGACATCCTGCGTTCCCAACGCGATTGGAAACGCTTCGACGTTCGCGAACGTCTTGAAAAGCGCACACTTTCCTTCCATGACCGGCAGTGCAGCCTCTGGACCAACATTTCCCAACCCGAGTACCGCCGATCCGTCTGTAACTACAGCTACCATCCGCTTCGTTGCTGTGAGATCGCGGGCGCGATCGTGGTCTCGTGCTATCTCTTCGGAAACTGCTGCAACACCCGGAGTGTATACAACCGAGAGTTCTTCCTTATTCGTGACCGGGAAGGTACTTTCGATACGAATCTTTCCACCTCTTTCTTTGTGTCGCTCAAGTGCCTCTTTTCGATAGTCCATGACGAAAAAGTATAGCATACGACCTGTGTATTACGGGCTTTACACATGAAGTAATGAGATATAGAGCCGCCCGATGCTTAAACCGTTAAGGAGGACACTATAACTATGAGCGCAGAAGCAGCACAAGAAAACGTCGAGCGAATTGAAACGCCACTTGATATCGCACGGCAAAACTTCTAGATTTGGAGCAAGGCTCTGCAAAGCGGAAATCCGGCAACAATAGCAAACCTCTATACGGAGGATGTTGCGTTCTTGCCAACCCTGGAAGCAATAGGAAGCGGCCGTGTAAAGGCAAAAGCTTATTTTGTGCATTTCCTCCAGAAGGCACCCCCTGGGACTATTCGGGAGGACATCGAGCAGAGTGTCGGCGATAACGTCATAATCCATTCCGGACTATACGATTTCGACCTTGGGTCAGCAAGAAACCGAAAGGTCGCACATGCACGGTTTACGCTCGTGTGGATCGGTATAAATGGCGAATGAAAAATATCCCACCATCACTCTTCGATAATCCCGCATTAGCTTCGGGACTTGCCGCCCTTATGGAACCCTCGCAGCACGCGAGGGTTTCGACTTTTTAGTTACGACGGGCCAGAATGACAAGTAACGCCATTCGTACCCATAACCCATTCTGGGCCTGCTCAAAGTACTTGGCACGCGAGTCTAAGTCGGCTTCAACTGCTATTTCGTCTACCCGCGGCAGTGGGTGCAAAATTATTGCATCTTTTTTCATTCTCTCCACCAACCCCTTGGTGAGAATATATTGCCCCGCTGCTTTCTCGTATTCTTTCTCGTCCCCAAACCGCTCCTTTTGGACACGCGTCATATAAAGCACGTCAGTTGTTTCAATAATGTCTTCAATCGCCTTGTGTTCTTTAAACTCAACCTTATTCTCCTCTAGATGCTCCTTAAGTCCTTCTTTTAGAGAGCAGTTATCTGGTGCAACGAAGTTAAAGGTGTTTCCAGGGAACTTGGCAAGAACGTACACGAGTGAGTCACACGTGCGACCATTGAGTAGGTCCCCCACAACCGATATTTCCAGGTCCTCAACGGTTCCGCGTTCGCGCCAAATGGTATAAACATCAAGCAGGGCTTGCGTTGGATGTTGGCTACGCCCTGAGCCTGCATTTATGAGTGGCACCGAGACAGTAGCCAAAGCCTTGAGCGACGCGTCATCCTCATAGTGACGCATCACAATCATATCTGCATACATCGAAATAATGCGGATGGTATCTTCGATGGTTTCGCCCTTAGAGGCCGAGGATGCTTCGCGTGCATTTTCAGTAGAAATAACTGCTCCGCCAAGTTTTGCTATGGCCGACTCGAAGCTCAGACGTGTTCGCGTGGAAGGTTCATAAAAAAGCGTGGCCACTACTTTGCCACGCAACGCGTCTTGATATTCCTTTGGGTTAGCCCGAATCTTGTCGGCGAGCTCGAATACTTCTTTCAGAAACTCCGGCGTAAATTGCTGCGAGAGTATGGTGTGTGTATACGGGCTTGGGTAGTTACCCATTAAAGCTAAATTTTAGCATCTCTCCCCCACATTTTCCAAAAACTTGATAGGGATAGGATCGTATGATTTCCAGACATGAGATTCATTGTTGGCATGACGAAAAACCGGACACTCTCGCGCCCGGTTCTTTTAGTAGTTCTTCAACTGTGCTGAACGCTCATGGAATCGAATTTTCTCAAGAGCTTTGGCTTCAATTTGGCGAATACGCTCGCGAGTCACGCCAAACATCTTTCCTACTTCCTCAAGCGTGTGACAAATCCCCTCTTCGTTGAGGCCATTACGCATTTCCAAGATCTTTCGTTCCTTGTCTGAAAGCTCCTCAAGCACCGCTCCGATGTGTTCTGAGAGAATACGGCGACTCGCTGATTGGTCGGGTGATTCCATCCTGTCGTCTGCGATGAAGTGTCCGAGAGTTGACTTATCCTCGCCCTCGTCACCCACTGGTGACTCAAGGCTGACCGTTGCCTGGCTAATTTTTTGGATATGATGAATCTTGTCCACCTCAAGGCCCATCTCTACGGCTATCTCCTCGGGCATTGGGTCGCGTCCAAGGTGCTGAGAAAGCTCGCGGACTCGTTGTTTATACTTCGCGATAGTTTCTACCATGTGTACCGGGATGCGGATAGTTCGTGACTGATCAGCAAGCGCGCGGGTAATTGCCTGCCGAATCCACCACGTTGCGTACGTCGAAAACTTGTATCCCTTCGTGTAATCAAATTTGTCTACGGCCTTAAAGAGCCCGAGGTTTCCTTCTTGAATAAGATCCAAAAGTGTAAGGTCGCTTGAACGACCCACGTATTTCTTTGCAATAGAAACCACAAGGCGAAGGTTTGAGCGCGCTAAAATACCTCGCGCTTCATCATCACCTGCCTCAATTCGCTTAGCCAACTCTTTTTCTTCATCAGCAGTTAGCAGAGGGTACTGCCCAATCTCGCGCAAGTACATCTGCACTGAGTCACGCGAAGCGTCTGAGCCTGAGCCAAACTTTTTCCTCTCGAGCAACTCTTCAGTATTGTCCTCAAGAATTCCTCCTGCCTCGAGCACATCAATACCTGCAGTAGCGAAACGTTCATACATCTCTTCAAGGAATACAAGATCTGATTCAATTGTTGGGAATTCTTTCAAAATCTCATCATAGGTAACATATCCGCGCTCATGTCCCTTCTTGAGAAGTTTCTCTGCCTGCTTTTCCTTGCCGGTAGCTCCCCTTTTGGGTGGAGTGCGCTTTGGTGTCATCTTCTTTGCGACCCGATTCGGGGTCGATTTTGTAGGTACCACCCTTTTTTTGGCAACTCTTTTGATGACATTTCTTTTGGCTGCCACCTTTCTCTTGGCGACTCTTTTTGCAACACCCTTCTTTTTCGCAGTCATTTTTTTACGAACCGCTCTTTTGATAACCTTCTTTCTAGCCATAATTCTTAGTACTTTATAGGTTTTTTGCTAATTTACAACTACCTACAGATGACTTGGAAACTGCGCGAGTTTGCTCTGTAGTTCTTGATATTTTTCTTCCAATTTTGAGATGGTGTCTTTGCTTCCGTCAGCTTCTGCCTTTCGCAGCGCCTTGCTAGCCATTTCGAGCTCTTTTTTGAGATTCAAATATGATAGACGTTCAAGAAGCTCGTTTATTGCATCCTTCATACCATCTCCTGTGTCATACAGTGCTTCAAACCGGAACGCCGCCTCGCTGTTTTTGGTCAACTTCTCTTCCAGAGCTTTAAACCCAACCGGTGTTAGTACATCTTCTACCTGCTTTTTGAATGCCTTGATGTCTATAAACGGCTCCTTGACTTGCTTCTGCCAAAGATACATCAAAACAAGTTCCTCCTCTGCCTGTAATGAAACTCCGTCTATCTTCTTAGCATCCTTTTTGGTCACGCCGGCATTAGTGCGATCCACCCTGATCTTGGAGAGTTCCTGCCGAACTGCCTCTTCCTGGACTGAGAGCTGGGCTGCGACACGTTGAACAAAGTGACTCTTGTCTATTTCGCTTGCAATATCGTGCAAGTACGGGAGAACTTCTTTCTGTACCAAAAGTTTGAAGTTTCGCTCGTCTTTTGACTTCTTCCTGTAGTGGTCGAGTAAGAAATCCACTACATGCTTCGAATCCTTGATGGTCTTCTTCCAACTCTCTACATCACCACGCGCGATCATATCTGCCGGGTCATCCCCTTCGGGTAGCGCGGCTACTTTTACATCAAAACCTGCCCGCAGCGCTGCCCGTGCACTCTTCGACGCACTCGCGATCCCTGCGTCGTCCGCATCAAGTGCAATGCAGAGATTTTTCGACATTCTGCCAAGGAGCGTAATGTGCTCGGGAGTAAGAGCGGTCCCCGAGAGCGCGACGGTGTTCGTGTATCCTGCCTGATGTATGGCGACAAGGTCCATCTGGCCTTCCACCAGGACTGCAAAATTATTCTTGCGAATTGCCTGGCGAGCGCGGTCGTAACCATAGAGTATCTTAGACTTGTGATAGAGTTCGGTTTCTGGTGAGTTTATGTACTTTCCAGTGTTGTCGTCTTCCTTATCGAATATCCTTCCCGAGAACGCCGCCACGCGACCCACGCTATCGGTAATTGGAAACATAATACGCGAGCGAAAACGATCGTAAAAACCTTTTTCGCCCTTTTTTATGAGTCCGGCGCCCTCTATCTGTTTCTCGCTGAATCCCACACTCTTCAAGTGGTCAAGTGCCCCGCTCCAGCTATTCAGGGCAAATCCGATACGAAATGAACTGATTGTGTCTTTACTAAGTCCTCTGTCCTTCAAATATTTCTGTGTTTCTTTGTTTTCGTTGAAGTTGTCGACGTAGTAGTTCGTAACCGACTCAAGAACACCAAACAAAGTGTCTTTGTCGCCCTTCGGCGCACCACGCTCGTACGCAAGCTCAACACCAGCTTTGTCGGCAAGCACCTTAAGGGCTCCTTTGAAATCGAGGCCTTCGATTTCCTGTATAAAGGTGAAGATATCCCCCCCAACACCGCACCCAAAACAATGGTACGTCTGTCGAGATGGTGAAACCATGAATGATGGTGTCTTTTCTGCGTGGAACGGACACTTTCCCTTCATGTTTACTCCCGCGGGCTTCAGTTCCACATACTGCCCAATCACCTCCTCAACCGAAAGTCGATCTTTTACCTGTTCAACGTTATTAGCCATAATTGCTGCAATGGTACCACGCCTAGCTAGCTAGGCGCAGTTTCTCATTACCCCGCTAATAATAGCGTTATTCTTCGTCGTCTGTAGCTTCTGCTGCAGAGAGTTCTTCCTGGAGTTTGTGAACCGCGTCGTACTTCGCACTTCCTTCAAATCCTGAACCAGCTGGGATTACGCGTCCTACGATAACGTTCTCCTTTAGTCCTTCGAGTTTATCCACTGCACCTCGGACAGCAGCCTCTGAGAGCTTGCGTGTCGTGTTTTGGAATGAAGATGCTGACAAGAAGCTGTCACGGGTAAGGGCGGTCTCAGTAATACCGGTCACCATCTGCTCGCCTGTCGCAGCTGTACCTCCCTCCTTTTTTACCTTCGCGTTTTCGCGCTCGAGTTCAACATCCTCTACTACTTGTCCGGCTGCAAATTTGGTGTCTCCTGCATTCTTAATTCTACGTCGCGAAAACATCTGCTTTATGACCACCTCGAGATGTTTTCGTGATACCGCAATACCCTGGAGCTCATAGATCTTGTTGATTTCGGAAATGATATACTCTTGCGCCAACTCCTTGCCGGCGTATTCGTACAAGTCTCCAAGTTCCGCCGACCCGTCGGTCATAAACTGCCCCCTCTTAATCGCCGCACCCTTCTTTACAAGAATCTGGCGAATAGGTGGTACCTTGTACTCGATGTCTCGCTTTTTGGCGCCCTTGCTTGTTCCTTCTGGAAGCAAGGTAATGATTGAGTCTTCACCATCCTTGGTGAAGTCCGCAACGACCCCGTCGATGCGAGCAATAACCGCCGGGTTCTTTGGTGTGCGGTTGTCAAACACCTCTTCCACACGCGGCAGACCCTGCGTAATGTCGCCGCCAACTGAGGCTGCTCCACCAGCGTGTTTCGTATTCATCGTAAGCTGGGTTGAAGGCTCGCCAAGAGACTGTGCTGCAACGGTTCCGACTGCCTCACCTATGTCGACGAGCTCATCTGTTGTAAGATCAAATCCATAGCACTGCTGGCACACTCCTCGCTGTGTTTTGCAGGTCATCGGTGAACGAACAATAACAGTGTCCGCCTCTGAAACTTCAATGGTTGTCGAATCAAGGGAGGAAATAAGGTGCCCGCGACCAAAAAGTTCCTTTTTGCCGCTCATTACCGGCTCGGCGAGCGTGCGTCCTCTTGTTGCACGCCCGAGTGGGATTTCCATTCCAAGTGCATTAACACGACTTATCGAGACCCCCTCCTTCGTGCCACAGTCTCTCTCAGTTACTACGATGTCCTGTGCCACATCGAAGAGTCGGCGTGTAAGGTAACCAGCCTGCGCAGTTTTCAATGCGGTGTCTGCCAAACCCTTACGTGAACCGTGAGTGGTAATGAAGTACTCAATCGGAGTCATTCCCTCCTTGTATGAAGCGATGACCGGAGTTTCTATGATGTCTCCATTCGGGTTCTGAATTAGTCCCTTCATCCCTGTCATTTGTGTAAGCTGCCCCACAGAACCACGAGCTCCTGAGGTTATCATATCGTGCACCGATCCGTGTTTATCAACAGCGCTCATCACCAGATCCTCAATCGCGGTTTTTGCCTTCTGCCACACTTCGATGGTCATGCGCCGACGCTCACTATCCGAAAGCAATCCCTCGTTAAATTGCTCGCGAAGCTCAAGTACCGCTTTGGTGCTTTCTTCAATAATTTTGGCCTTCTCGTCCGGAGTCGCGAGGTCAGAGAGTCCCCACGTAATTCCGGCGTGTGTTGCGTACTTGAATCCGAAGTCTTTGATCTTGTCGAGAATCTTCGGCATTCCTTCAAGCCCATATTGTGCGATTAGGTCGTCAACGAGCCTGCTCATGCGTCGGCGGTCTACAGTCTCGTTGATGTATGGGAAGTCGGTTGGAAGTACCGAATTGAAGAGAAGGCGTCCGACGGTAGTTTCGAACAATTTTCCTTCAAACTGTGCGTACTTCTCTGAGTCACCCGGGAGCACCTGGATTTTCGCGCGGAAGTCTACAACGTCATAATCATATGCTCCGATTGCACGGTTGGTAGTCTCAAATGTACGCCCCTCACCCTTTGCTCCTTCTACTTCCTTGGTCATCCAATAGATTCCAAGAATCATGTCTTGTCGTGCGTTTGTGGTTACGTCTCCTGAACCGGGCTTCAGAATATTCTTGTGGCTCGACATAACCGTGCGAGCCTCAAGCTGTGCCTCATCTGAAAGTGGTACGTGCACGGCCATCTGGTCACCGTCGAAATCGGCGTTAAACGCCTCACAGACGAGTGGATGCAACTGGATAGCGCTACCCTCGATAAGTACGGGGCGGAATGCCTGCATACTTTGGCGGTGGAGTGTCGGTGCGCGGTTAAGCAACACGTACTTGTCTTTAATTACTTCTTCAAGAATCGCCCATACTTCTGGAATACCGTCTTCAATGAGGCGTCCTGCTCCACGGATGTTATACGCAATTTCCCGCTCAAGAAGCCCTGCAATAACAAATGGGCGGAAAAGCTCAAGCGCCATCATCTTTGGCAACCCGCACTCATCCAAGTCAAGGTCAGGACCAATAACAATTACTGAACGTCCCGAGTAGTCTACACGCTTACCGAGTAAGTTCTGTCGGAAATACCCCTGCTTCCCCTTGAGGTAGTCAGCAAGCGATTTTAGAGGACGCGAACGTTGTCCTCCTACTGAGTACGCAGTGTTTCCACGACGTACTGAGTTATCGAGCAACGCGTCTACTGCTTCTTGCAAGATTCGCTTCTCGTTACGCAGAATCACATCCGGTGCGTAAATGTCTTTGAGTTTCTTAAGTCGGTTGTTTCGGTTGATCACGCGACGATAAAGGTCGTTGATGTCAGAACTCGCGTGTCGACCACCTTCAAGCGCCACCATCGGGCGAAGGGCGGGGGGAATGACCGGGAGGTGTGTCAAGAACATCCACTCTGGGCGCACATCAGCGTTTTGCATCTGTGATACGAGAGAAATGCGCTTTTGTAACTTTGCTCGATCTGCTGCCCCGGCCTTTTCTTGCTGAGCCAGTAACTTCTGACGAAACTCATCAAGATCAAGGTCGGCAAAAATTTCGTAGAGAGCCTCAGCTCCGATCTTTGCTTCAAAACACGCTGAATATTTGAGTGCGAACTTGTGGTATTCGCCTTCGTCAAGAACAATACCTTCTTTTATACTTTCGATCTCCTTCTTCGCAGCAGTGGCAAGTTCTTTCAGCTTCTTCTTGGTTTTGTCGTCCTTTACATCCTTAACCTTAACTTTGAACTCGTTCTCCAGGTCTTTCAGAAGGCGTGCTTTCTCGTCCTCAATTACTTTCGTAACAATGTACCCAGCAAAATACACTACCTTCTCTACGTCACTTGCACTGATACCAAGCATTAGAGCAATTCGTGATGGAATCCCTCGGTGGAACCAAATGTGTGCGACAGGAGTTGCCAGCTCGATGTGTCCCATGCGCTCGCGGCGCACTACAGAACGCGTAACTTCAACGCCACACTTTTCACACACGATTCCCTTAAAACGGATGCCGCGGTACTTTCCACAGTAACATTCGAAATCCTTCTCTGGACCGAAAATCTTCTCGTCAAACAGTCCATTTTTTTCCGGTCGTTGTGTACGATAGTTGATTGTTTCCGGCTTTGTTACTTCCCCGCGTGACCATTCAAGTACGCGCTCGGGTGACGCTAGCTTCAGTGTAACTTTGTCGAAATCGTTTATGAGCATTTCTTTATGTGTCTTCATAGGCATTACTTATCGTCATGGTTACCATCTTTTTCTAAGTTGATGTCGAGTGCCAACCCGCGAAGGTGACGCAAAAGCACGTTAAAAGTCGCCGGGACGTTTGGCTGCCTAATACGCTCTCCCCTTACAATCGAGTCAAAGGCTGCCGAACGTCCGAGGATATCGTCAGACTTGATGGTGAGCACTTCTCGAAGTGCATAGGCAGCACCGTAGCCAAGGAATGCCCACACTTCCATTTCTCCAATTCGCTGACCACCATTTTGGGCTTTACCTCCAAGTGGCTGCTGGGTGGTAATAGAGTATGGTCCGACTGAACGCATGTGAATCTTGTCTTCAACCATATGGTGAAGCTTCAAGATGTACATGTTTCCGACAGCAATTGGCTGGTCGAACTTCTCTCCGGTTCGTCCGTCGTAGAGTTCGAGTTTTCCGCTCTCTGGGAATCCGGCTTTTTTAAGTTCATTAGTTATCTCTTCTTCTGTTGTTCCAGAGAATGGTGGGACAATAGCCTGGTAGCCCTGCTCCTCAGCCGCCAATCCCAAGTGCATTTCAAGAATCTGCCCAAGGTTCATGCGAGATGGCACACCAAGTGGTGTCAAGATTATGTCGATAGGCTCACCGTCCTTGGTGTATGGCATGTCTTCCTCCGGTAGTACGCGCGATATAACCCCCTTGTTACCGTGACGGCCTGCGAGTTTGTCTCCAACAGAAATGTTGCGAAGCTGTGCTACCTCGATATGAATTCGTTTAATGATTCCGGACTCGAGCTGGTCACCATTGTCGCGAGAGAATACGCGCACACCAGTAATACGACCTCGTTTTCCTGCTTCCATGCGAAGTGATGTATCTTTCACATCTTTAGCTTTCTCTCCAAAAATAGAACGGAGGAGCCGCTCTTCAGGAGTAAGCTGTGTCTCACCCTTAGGTGTTACTTTTCCTACCAAAATGTCTCCCGGGCGTACCTCTGCACCGATGCGCACCACACCTTCTTCGTCGAGGTTTCGAAGCTTCATTTCTGAAACATTTGGAATGTCGTGAGTAGTAACCTCAGGCCCTAGCTTCGTGTCACGAACATATGCAACAAACTCCTCAACGTGAATTGAAGTAAACTTACTGTTCTTAACAAGACGTTCTGAAATAACAATCGCATCCTCGTAGTTGGCACCTGCCCATGACATAAATGCGATGCGCGCGTTTTGTCCGATTGCGATTTGTCCGTCCACGGAAGACGATGTGTCGGCCAGTACCTGGCCTCGTTTTACCTTGTCTCCAGCCCGAACGGATGCACGCTGGTGGAACACCGACATATTGTTGGTACGGCTAAATGCCACAAGCGAATACTCTTGTTCTTTACCTTTAGTGTTTTTTACGACGATCTTACGAGCGTCTGCGTAGGTTACGGTTCCTGCTTCGTCGGCAATAACAAGACGTCCAGAGTCGCGCGCTGCGTTCTCTTCAATACCGGTCGCGACATAAGGGATCTCAGGCACAATACAAGGCGTTGCCTGCTTCTGCATGTTTGAACCCATGAGCGAGCGGTTTGCGTCGTCGTGCTCGAGAAATGGAATCATAGTGGTTGCAACCGAGAATGCTTGCCCCGTTGCTACTTCCATAAAGTCCACCTCCTTTGGTGAAATAAAGTACGGCTCACCTTTCTTGCGAGCTTCTATGAGTCCGCTGGTAAACTTGCCACTCTTGTCGCGGTCGGTTGCAGCGTGTGCAATGTAATATTTCTCCTCATCAAGTGCGTTGAGGTACACGACTTCATCGGTCACTTTGCCGTTTTTTACACGTGCGTATGGAGTTTCGATAATACCAAAGTCGTTCAGTCGGGCATGTACTGCGAGTCGCAGTATAAGACCGATGTTTTGTCCTTCCGGGGTTTGGATTGGGCAAAGGCGTCCGTAATGGCTCGTGTGCACGTCACGAACGTCAAAACCTGCGCGCTCACGCGTAAGACCTCCGGGGCCGAGTGCAGAGAGTGTTCGCAAGTGCTCGAGCTCTCCAAGAATGTTGTTCTGGTCCATGAACTGCGAAAGCTGGTTCGTTGAGAAGAACTCCATTACTGCAGCTTGAAATGGTCGCGGGTTTACGAACTGGATCGGCAAAATAGTTTCTGCATCAACAGTCGACATGCGGTCTTGGATGTTTCGCTTCATGCGGCTCATACCGATGCGCACTTGGTGCTGCATCATCTCACCTACGTAGCGAACGCGACGAAAACCAAGGTGGTCGATGTCGTCTTCTGTTGCACCCTTGGTGTTGTTGAGTGTGATAATGTTTCCTACGATTCGCACTACATCGTCTGCAGTAAGAACCTGCGATTCAAGTGCCTTAGGGGTAGTAGGAAGCTCGAAGCGGTGGTTGAACTGGTAGCGTCCAACTTTTGAAAGGTCGTAGCGCTCCTCGCTAAAGATTGAGGTAACAAACTCGCGTGCGTTGTCTGGCGTTGCGAGGTCACCGTCGCGAAGTCGCTTGTAGATCTCAATGTACGCGTCATCGGTCGTTTCCGTTTCGTCGTTCTCAAGTGATGCCTTGATAACCTCCTCTGCACCCTCAACTCCCTTAAATGCCTTGAGCATTGCCTTTTCGTCTTCAAGGCCAAATACCTTAAGAAGTGTAGTAACAGGGAACTTACGCTTTCGGTCGATCTTCACGTAAATAGCGCCATCTGGTTCACTTTCGATTTCTACCCATGCGCCACGTGCTGGGATAACCTTTGCGCCAAAGTACTCAGCGCCCTTCATCTCGTTCTTCAAAAAGAAAACACCGTATGAGCGAGCGAGCTGCGGCACAATAACACGCTCAACGCCATTGATGATGAAGGTTCCATGGTCGGTCATGTACGGAAAATCGGAAAGAAAAATTTCTTGCGACTTGTTCTCGCCGGTAGTTTTGTTGATAAGTTTTGCTTCTATGCGAAGCGGTATCTTGTAGGTAAGTCGCTTGTGCTTAGCGTAGTGCTCGTCGTATTCTGGCTTTCCGAAAGTGAATTTAGAAATGTCCAGGTCGAACTTCTTGCCTGAATAGTCAGCAATCGGCGAGAACTCCTCAAAGACATTCTTGATGCCTTCCTCGATGAGCCACTTGTAGGAGTCCATTTGCTCACGTACAAGATTTGGCGTTTCGGTCATGTTCTCAGTGAACTTTCCGAAATGCTTTTTGGGCAATGCAGTGTTTGACATACACACGTAGAACAAGGAACCCCTAAAGGGCTAGCCTTGTTTCTTCTTACACTTATTTTGATAAAAGGTTGTTCGGCGACACGTATCAATGCCGCTAAACAGAGTATTAAAAACCTTTTCGTAGCACTGTCTGCCTCGCCTCGCTCGGCAGACTGCCATAACACAATCTCACAAAAAGTACGCGCAATTCTACAGGAAACCTGTTTTTCCGTCAACCCAGGCGCTGAATATCTCAACCTCCCCCAAACCAAAACCTAAAAGTAACCCCACCAAATGTAATAAAACTCCTTTAGTTAACTTAAAGGAGTTTTACAACCAAAAATACTCCCGTTAAACGAGTGGCTGACAAGGGAAACAAAACTCATGTAGCCTTTATTACATGAGGTAATCGCCTCACCAAGAAGTGCCCACGTGGCCAAACAACGAAAAGGAATAGTACCTTGCAAACCCATGGTCAAACGGCCCTCCAGCAGCCAAACTTGCTGGAAACCGTGGATGCACATGAGCATCCCGAGCTTATCGCACGTCTCCAGCGAGAGTTGGACCTCGATCTGCCAAGCGCGCAGCAGCTCTTTGCCGACATGAAGCGCTATCTCTATCTCTGCACTATCAGTGGCGAGAAGCTGGCGCCGACACCGAAAATCGACGCCGCGTGGCATGAGTTCCTCATGTACACGCGCGACTACACGTGCTTCTGCCAGCAGATGTTCGGAACGTTCGTTCACCATACGCCGAACCCGACGCTCACGCCGCACGAAGTGCTGGATCCGAACAGGACTTTCCAGCTCGCACAGCAGACCTTCGGCGAACTGGGTCCGAATTGGGACGTTGCCAGTGACGCCGAATGCTCGCCGGACAGTGACTGCCACGCCGACGGCTCTTGCGGTGGCGACGTCTAATCGACGCAGCTTTGTACGACTATATGACCCTGGGAAGGGCGGATGATTAAGTTCACTCCGCCCTTTTCGCTATCAATTTAAATACGTGCCAATACTTTGGATCACCCTGAATGGTGTCTCCCTCGAGATCTTCTTCGACAAACATTATCGTGTGCATATCAGAGAATAACCCTTCGACCTCGCTACGCGAGAAAAATGACACGTCTTTCTTGTTGCTCCATCCGTCTCGTTCGCCAAATAACGTGATGCATAGAACCCCCTCGTCCGTAAGGGCATTTTTTATTTTAGGAAGCAAACGCAACAAAGCATCTTTTGGTAAAAATGGTAAGGAGTTTATGGAAACAATAAGGTCGTACTTTCTTTCCCCATAATCAAAGTCTTCGAAGTTAGTGACTTCAGTATGCAACTTGTCGTTATTCACCTCCGCAGCACATTCCGATATGACAGGGTCTTTATCGACCGCCGTTACCTCGAACCCCTGTTCGAGTAGAAACTTGACATTACGCAAAGAACCTGCTCCTAAATCAAGTGCCAGTCCCGGTCCGGTTATTTTTACTGCACGAATAACGAGACTCGCCGGCTTCATGTTTTTACTCAATTCTGCATACGTTTGTGTCATTTCGAAACAATAGCACGACCGGGCTCTCCAAACCAAAACCCAAACTACTCCAGTTAACTGGAGTAGTGAAAAATTTCCAGTTAACTGGAAATTTATTTAACGTAGGTTTCTCCCTCGGTTACGACCCCAATCTCACCGCCGATAACCTTGAGTGCCGATTGGTCATCGAGTCCATACAGAGGGATGCCGGGATCTTTTACTGATTCTAAAACTTCCTTTGTCGCCCGCGGAAAATGTGGGGAATTAAGATGCGGAATGAAATTGCAATCTACAAAACCAAGTGTGGGCTCTAAGTCCCCCTCGAAATTGTTATCTGGGTACACAGCTTTTAGTAAGTCTGGCGATAAGATTTCCCCCGCGACCATGCTCCCTGCACTTATTCCCATATATACGCGAGTCTTCAGCAGCTCTGGAAGTACCTCCTCAAGTCCTGATTCACGAAGAATACGAGCCAAGAATTGTTCGTTCCCACCACCGAAACAAATGAGATTCGCGTCTTCGAGACGTGGCAGCCAAACCTCTTTCCTTACAGCGGCTATATCAATGATATCGATTGATTCATATCCTTGCTCCTGAAAATGTCGCAAGTCGTCAATGAGCCATCCTTTGTCCCCCTCCTCGACATTTGCAGCGGTTGGGATAAATACCATCTTTATCTTCTCTGTAGGCAAGCCAACCAAATCAAGAACCGCCTGCGCAATACTTTCATTCTGAATCCCCGCCGATGTTAAAAGCAATTTCATGTCACGAGTATACCAAAACCCCAACCTCCCCCAAACCAAAACCCAAACTACTCCAGTTAACTGGAGTAGTTCAAAAAACCTTTCAGTTAACTGAAAGGTTTTTGCTCTGTACCCAATACTGCGATTAATCGCAGTATTCAAAACTCGGGGTTGGTTATTTCTTTTTAGATTTTTTCCACTCCTCTATTTTGGCGTGGTGACCGGAGACGAGCACTTTGGGTACTTTGTAATTCTTTCCTTTCCACTCGAGTACTTCTGGGCGCGTGTAAACCTCGGGGCTTGCGGTTCGAGACTCTTCAAGCGAGTCAGCACAGCCAAGCACGCCCGGCACGTGACGCGTAACCGCATCGGCAATAACCGCCGCTGGCAATTCACCACCAGTGAGCACATACGGCCCAACTGAAACCGTCTTCGCTTTAAGAATCTTCGCAACGCGTGCATCGATTCCTTCATAGTGCCCGCAGAGAAATACGATGTGTTTCTTTTTTGCGAGACGCTTTGCATCTTTTTGCTCAAACTGCTTACCGCTTGGTGAAAAGAAGACCACTTCCACATCTTTTCTGTCTTTACGACCAATAGCCTTAGTCGCCGCTTTTAGCACGCTCTCAGCCTCGAGTACCATACCGGGGCCGCCACCGTATGGCTTCTGGTCGACACGTTTGTGTTTGTCGGCTGTAAAATCGCGCGGGTTGTAGAATAAAACTTTAATTTTCCTATCCTGCTGGGCACGCTTCAACATCGACACGCTAAAATACGCCGCAATTGACTCCGGAAATAATGTAACTATGTGAAAGTGTGTCATGTTCTATGCTTTGTAGTAAAAAGAATCGATGCCGAGCTCTTTGGCCGCGGCTACGTTTTTCAGATCGTTATCGACGTAGAACACCAAGCCAAAATCTCCCTCAAATCCAATACGCTTGAGTACTTCCGTATAAAACGCATGATTTGGCTTCTTGACACCTAGCATACTCGAAGAGTAGAGCCCGTCTACAAGGGCACCCACGTCTAATTTTTCGTCAAGATATTCCGTTCGATATTTTTCTTGATTGGTAACAAGAAAGCAAGATTTGCCTTGAGACTTAAGCTCCTTGAGAAGGTCTCTCATTTCATAATTAATGGTTGCCTCAGCGCCAAACCAATGCTCCAAAAATGTATCGACATCGCCACCCCACTTCCAGTCACGTAGACGCTTGGCTACCTCTTCTTTTAAATCAGCCTTACCAACTAAACATTCTTGGAATACTCCAGCAAAGAAAATGGTCATTAGGCCAGGAGAATTTACTTTTTTTTCATATCGCGTACTAAACGGTTCGTGCACACGAATCAGTACACCGTCGATATCAAAAAGGTACAAATCTCTTTCTTCAGGCACCCAGCTGCATGTCATTACTTAGGTTTATAACACAAAACACTGCCTCAACCGTGTGGTGCCTGTGGGTTTCGAGAGCACGCCTTGATACTGATGTACTGAAGCTAGTGACGACAAAGCCCCACCTACTGATGGGGCTTTTGTATGCTGGTTAGTGAAATTTAGAGCCCCAGATCCTCCATCGCCTCGTCTACAGATTTTGAAGCCGCTGCCTTGTCTGCTGCCGACATCTCCTTTGTCTCTTGGCGAGTTTCGGTGGCAGAATCTGTCTTTTCACGATGCTCTCGCGGCGGCATGCCACCCTCTGGCTCGTTTATCTTGAGGTTCACTCGGGCATCATTTTTCATACCGACCACGCGTAATAATGTACGGACTGCCTTCGCCGTATTGCCGGTGCGGCCGATAATTTTTCCCATGTCGTCTTTGTTGACGTCAAGGGTGAGTAGTACGCCCATCTCGTCTACTGTTCGGTTAATCTTTACGTCGCCGGGATTGTCTACCAACGCCTTCACTACGAACTCGAGGAATTCCTGATCTTGTTCCATGTTTGTATTTATTTTTTAAAATGTGTCGCTTCGGCGACTAGCTGCATTATTGCATGTGCAGAATACAAAGGGAAGACTCTAGGCTTCTTTCTTTTCTTCCTGAGCTTCCGCGGGTGTCTCTTCTTCAGCCGAAGTTTCTTCTGCCTGGGTTTCTTCTTCGCGCTCTTCGACAGCAGAAGTTTTATCAGACACGACCGGCTCCTCTTCCAAGGTAGACTCTTCAGTAGTTAGAGTCTCCTTGCCGCTGTCGGCAGCCTCGACTGTCGGGGCCGCTTCTTGCTTCGTTTCCTCCTCTTTAACTACCGGATTCTTTTGCGGAAGAACATTTATGGTGTCCGCCTTTATGATGCCTGATTTCACAAGCATGTTGTGCACGGTGCCGCTGGCTTGTGCGCCCTTGGCAATCCACTCCTTAATCTTGTTCTCTTCAAGATTCTGCTCCTTTGTTTTTGGGTTGTAAAAGCCCACACGATCAACGTGCTTCTCGCTTTTGGGCCCACGGGTATGCTCAGTAACCACCACGCGAAACGACGGGTCGTTTTTTCTGCCAATACGTTGTAGCCTTATTTTTAACATAAGTGAGCGCAACTATAGCAAAATTCGCTTTATTGTCTATACTTTTGGCACAAATTGTTAGACGCCCCCTGGAATAAGGGAGCGCCCGCTACTTCCTTGTTATGGGAAGCAAAAGAACCGACTGCTGCGCATGGTAGCATGGGACGATTACGGAATAGCTGTTGACAAGACGTTATGCAACACAAAAAAAAGACAAGCAAGACTATAGAGGGCATCATCAGTGTCACCAAAGGGGGTTTAGGATTTTTTGCACATAAAGACTTCGCCGAAGACATTCGCATCGAACAGGAAAACCTTAACACTGCGCTTAATGGCGACACTGTGAAAATCTTGGTATTCCCCAAGATGCCGAATGGCGAGCGTCGTACAGGAAAGGTCGTAGAGGTGGTAGAGCGCTATCAGCACCAGTTTGTCGGTAAAGTAATACGAGAAAATGGCACGTGGCTGCTCAAACCGGACAACCAACGCGTGCACAAGCCATTTGTGCTTGAACACGTACCTAAGGGCACTCCGGCTGGACACAAGGCACTGGTAGAAATGTTTCCATGGGTCAATCCAGAAGCAGCGCCACGAGCGAAGATTCTCGAAGTGCTTGGCCTCGCGGGTGAGCACGAAACAGAGATGAGGGCGATTCTGCTTGAGCGTGGCTTTGCAAGTGGATTTCCTCGCGAGGTGGAAACGGAGGCTGAAGGACTTCTTTCTATGCGCGAAGTGAAAGAAGAGGAACTGAGGCGGCGCGAAGATTTCCGCAGCACGCTTACTTTCACCATCGACCCACACGACGCTAAAGACTTCGACGACGCACTTTCAATAAAGAAGCTCGAAAATGGCAACTGGGAGGTCGGTATCCATATTGCTGACGTTACCCACTATGTACGTCCTGGAACTCAACTAGAGAAAGAAGCGCAAAAGCGTGGTACTTCTGTATATTTAGTAGACCGAACAATTCCTATGCTCCCAGAGGTGCTCTCTAACGACTTGTGTAGCCTGAATCCAGGAGAGGAAAAGCGCGCGTTTGCCGCTATTTTTGAAATCGATGAGAATGCAAACGTGCAAACTCATCGATTTGCAAAAACGCTTATACAATCTAATAAACGCTTTACCTACAAAAGTGCCCAGGAGGCTATCGATACGAACTCCGGAGAACACGCGAATGAGCTTTCTTTGCTTTGGGACTTGTCGCAAAAGCTTCGACAAAAGCGCGTAGATGCTGGAGCAATAGAGTTCGACACCGACGAAATTCAGTTTGAGCTCGACGACAAAGGTAGGCCGATTAAGGCGTATGTTAAGGAGCGTCTGAACACGATGAGGCTTATTGAGGAGTTTATGCTTCTCGCCAATCGTTATGTGGCAACGCATATCGCCGAGCACTGCAAAGGCAAAAATCCCTCAGCCTCGATGTTTGTATACCGCACACACGACACCCCCGACCCGGACAAAATAGAGGAGTTGAGCATCTTTTTGCGTGCGCTCGGACACGACCACCTGAGCAAAGACCCTCAACAAATTGTGGCAAAGGACATCGCCAAGTTGATGCGAGACATAAAGGGTACCCCCGAAGAAGCTGTGGTGCAAATAGCTACCCTTCGTACGATGGCAAAAGCTGTGTACAGCGACAAAAACATCGGGCACTTCAGTCTCGGCTTCTCGCACTATACACACTTTACCTCGCCCATTCGCCGCTATCCCGACATGATGGTGCACCGAATTCTAGCCGCACACCTAAACAAATCGCGGATCCCGAATGACGAAATTATGAGTTACCGTCAATTAGCTATCGCTTCAAGTCAGCGCGAAGTAGAGGCAGTTGAAGCCGAGCGCGAATCGGTGAAGTTTAAACAAGTGGAGTATATGAGTGAACGTGTCGGTGAGGTGTTTGATGGCAAAGTTACCGGCGTACTCAAAAGCGGCATGTTTGTTGCAGAAGACACAACCAGGGCCGAAGGTCTCATTCGCGCCACAGATATCCCGGGAGACTGGTACGAGCTAAACGAAAAGCAGTATTCTCTCGTCGGCCGCAAGAGCGGGAAGACGTATCGCATCGGTGACAAAGTAAAGATGAGGTTAAAGAGTGCAAACCTCGACACCCGTGAAATAGATTGGGAAGTTGTTGGATAACAAACTAGAGATCCACTCTAAAAATCTCTGCATGTGATATATCGCAGCAACACTGTGTTGTGCACCAACAAGCACATTCTATAATTCTATAGAATTATAGAATGATTCGCCCGTCAAAAGTCTTGGTGCAGAGTCAGTGTCTACTTTGCCACACTCACCGCCTCATCAAATTTAACCGACAAAAGTTTTGATATTCCGTCGCTTCCCATCGTAACCCCGTAGAGTTCGCCGGCTGCTTCCATAGTTTGACGATTGTGCGTAATGAGTATTAGCTGGCTGTGATCGGAGAGTGCACGAACCATATCGGCGTACTTGCGAGAGTTCGCTTCGTCAAGTGCTGCATCGGTCTCGTCGAGAATAATAAACGGCGGGGGGTTCACTTGGCTCATCGCAAAGATAAGTGCGATCGACGTAAGCGCCCTCTCACCCCCCGAGAGCACGTCAAGCGAAGCGACTTTCTTACGCGGCAGTTGTACACGTATCTCGATTCCCTCTTTTAATTCTTCGTCTTCCACCTCTTCCCCCTCTTCATTTCGTTTGGTGAATTTAATCGGTTCGAGTATTGCACTTCCGCCTTCAAACAACATTTCGAAAAACTTTTGGAATTCAGAGTTAACCTTGTCGAGCCCCTCTCCAAATCTGGTCGACAGTTCGTGTTCAAGACTGTCTATTATCTCGAGTAGTGTATTCCTTGATTGCTCTAAATCGTTGACTTCACGCTCAAGAAATGAGTCGCGCTTTTTGGTCTCTTCAAATTCGTGAACTGTGTCTTCATCTACGAATCCCGCCTCTTCTAGCCGAGCCTCGATACGCTCTATCTCCCGCAGCTGCTCAACCTGCTCGCCACGAGAACGAGTGGAGTCGACACTGTCAAAATTTGGACTAACGCCGATGTCCTGCGCTTTGCGTTCTACTTCTTTTAGTTTGCTTTGCACGTCTAGGAGATTTCGAGCTTCTCTCTCAACATTCTCCAGTTTTATTTCTGCTTCACGTCTTTGTTCTTTGAGCTTGAAGTATCGTGCTTGTGCTTCCCGTTCCCGGTCTTGCTGCGTGGCAATGGCACCGAGCGCGTCTGAGCGCTGGATCAAAAGCGCGGCCTCCTCGCTTTCAAGAGCCGAAAGTGCTTCCCCCACTTCTTTTAGTTCCCTATCGAGAGATTCTGCCAATTCAGGATTTTCACCCTGTTTCTCTTCGGTTTCCTTAAATGATGAAATGAAGTCATCGATTCTTTCTAACAGCTCATTTACTAGCGAAACATCTCTTCTGCTCTTATGTATTCCCTCCTTTATTTCCTTCAAAAAACTCTCCACCTTCTCAAGCGGGATTGCCAACCCCCACTGCTGCTTGGGCGCATTCTTCCCATTACGAACTAATGCTATCTGCCCCTCTATGCGTCCACGTGCATGTTCGAGCTTGCTTTTCTCCTCCGCCGCCACACGCAGTCGCTCATCAACAACATTCAGTTCCTCGGTTTCCTTGGGTTCCGTAGTTTGCTTTTCCTCATTACCAAGCGCTGATGTGATTCGTTCGAGTTCTCCCTGCGGATGCACACGCGCAGTTTCGAGCCGGCGTGACTCCTCTCGCACGAAAGCTCGCTCGTGTGCGACGTATGTACTATAGGCTTCCTTTAGTTGTTCTTTAAGTTCGCGACTTCGCTCCAGCTTCTGCATCTGTTTCTCGAGGAATTTGAGGTGCGGCGCGATTTCGCGCCGAAGGCTTTTTACCTCCTTCATGTTTTCGGCTGTTTTCTCCAATTTTTTTTCGCTCTCAGCCTTTTTGTATTGATACGTCTTGAGTCCAAGCGCATCTTCAATCATCGCGCGCCTCTCTCTCTCGGAAGCACCCAGAATCCTGTCAGCTTCGCCTTGCGAAATGATATGGTGGCTGTATGTACCAATGTTGGCTGTTGCCAGAAGCGATGTGATGTCCTTAAGACGAACCCTGCTGCCATTGATTGCGTACTCATTGGCACCATCTCGGTGTACTGTGCGTTCTATCACGACCTCGTCAAAGTCGATGTCCAGAAGGTGGTTTTTGTTATCAAATGCGACAGCAACGCGAGCCATATTTGCCCGCTGCGTGCGTTCGTTACCTGCCCAGATCATGTCCGGCCCGCGCTTGCCGCGCATCGCCTTCATCGATTGTTCACCCAACACAAAGCGAAACGCTTCGGCAACGTTACTCTTGCCGGACCCATTTGGGCCAACTATTCCAGAGATGGGTGAAGTGAACTCGAGTGAGCTTTTCTTGGCGAATGACTTAAAACCGGAGAGTTCAATCGATTTGAGATGCATGCCTTTTATTATATAGCAAAGTTCACTCTGCTAGAGCTACGAGTTTTGAGCGTAGAACAAGACACGAGAAAATTAAAAGAGCCACATCGTGAATACGGAGAATGCACGTTTCCAAAGCGCAACAAAGTTATGTGCCAAAACTCAGGAATCTAAACCCAGCCCTTTACTTCAAGTGCCTTCCGTGCTGCTTCCTGCTCGGCTTCTTGCTTTGAGCGACCTTCGCCTTGTGCTACCGCTTCCCCTTTGATTTTTGCAGCAGAAATAAACTTCTTGTCGTGATCTGGCCCAGCTTCTTGTACGAGCTCATACGAAGGAGTTGCCGAATATTCTTCCTGGGCTTTCTCCTGGAAGTAGCTCTTGGCATCCTGCCAGAGGCGTTTCTCTACAATCTCGTCTATTTTTCCAAAGAGTGATTTTTCGATAAAGCGATTCGCCGCCTCGTAACCCTGATCCATATAGAGAGCACCAATGAATGCCTCAAAAGTATTCGCAAGAATGTATTGGCGCGCGCGACCGGTATCCTTCGCTTCTCCACGACTGAGTAGCAAATAGTCATTCATGCCAAGCTGTGTTGCGGCAGCAGAAATACTTTGGGTATTTACTAAAGATGCACGAAAGGCCGTGAGTTCTCCTTCTGGCCGCTCGGGGTATTTGTGATAGAGGAAATCGGTGACAGCAAGCTCGAGCACAGCATCCCCCAAGAACTCAAGGCGTTCGTTGTGCTCCTTTAGGAATCCTCGGTTCTCGTTCAAATACGACCGGTGTGTAAATGCCGTTTGTAACAACTGTTTGTCCTTGAACGAGAACCCTATCTGCTTTTCAAACTGTGCGAAGTCTTTCATATGCTCGTTCAACTTACCATTAATCAACTCTATATGCGATGCTGCGCCAAAATATTGACCGCACGTGTGACAACCGGCAAAATGTCGTCATAGAAATTCAGCTCCACAATATCTGCAAGCCTAAACCATTGCGCATCGTCAAGCCCTCCTTCACTCTTGAGCTCCAACTCGTCGAACGGAGCCCTGGCCAGATAATATCTTCCATGCCGCTTTTTCTTGCCTTCCTCTGGGTCTGAGGCTATGTATGTGTTCTCTCCAAGTTCACTTTCGATATTTACGTCGAGACCCACTTCCTCTTTTACTTTCCGCTTGACTCCATCTTCAGGTTGCTCGCCCTCCTGGAGCTTGCCCTTGCAGAGAGTCCAGTGTCCGAATACATCATGCACTAGAGCAACATAGAGCACGCTCTCTTCTTCTGCGTATACCACGGCACCGACCATCTCTTCGACTCGAAGGTTTTGTTCATTATCCTTTTTCTTCTTTCTAGAATCATTCTTTCCCGGTTCCCCCATCTCTTTGTAGACGGCTCCCAACACTCCGTTTACAAACCTGCCTGAGGATTCTCCCCCAAACTCCTTACCCAGTTCAATGGCTTCGTTGATCGCAACCTTGGGCGGTACCTGAGTACGGTCCGCATACAAAAGTTCCGCTAGACCCATTCGTAAGATATTTCGGTCAACCATTGCTATTTTTTCAAGAGGCCATTCAGGTGCCGCCTTAATTATGATTGAATCAATCTCCGGCTGCTTGGCAAGCACGGTGTCGAGCAACTGCTTCATGAACGGATACAAATTCGAGTTTGGAGCAAACTCATTCGCATTATTTTGGAGTACATCGTCGGCGCGAGTGCGGTCGAGTCCTTCCGAGTCAATCTCGAAGAGTGTCTGAAGAACTACGGATCGTGCGGTGTGACGATTTGACATAAGAACAGGTTACGTACAGTTTAGCATGCGACAAATAGCAAAATACACACCGAGGGTGTGTATTGCCTGAGTTTATTTCTCTTCCTTGGCTGCTTTTTTCTTAGTTTCTTTTTTCTCAGCTTTTGCTTCTTCTTCCTTCTCTTGTGCTTCTGCTTGTGGGTCCTCCCCCATAGCCTTGAGACGTTCCTCGCGGCGCACCATGCGCGCTGCCTTCTTTCCTGCAACGTCTACAACCTCACGTCCACGGTAGTTCCCACACTCTGGGCACATGCGGTGACGAAGGTGCTGTGCGCCACACTTCGCGCACTTCGAAAGACGCGGCTCCTTGAGCGCGTGGTGTGAACGGCGATTACCGGTATGTGAGCGGTTTACCCGCATTCGTACTGACATGGCATTGAATGTTACTTTTCATTTCGAAATATTTTCTGCTGCGAATCTTGCTTCCACACGATTTCATCTTTCATCTTCATCCATCGTAGCGCTGCTATGATGGGCTTGTCTTCAAGCGAACTCGCACGAATTCAATCTCCTTGCGGCGAAACTATTTCGTAACGCAAAGTGGATTATACGTAAAAAGCTGCAAAAGGCAACGGTAGGCGCACCACATAAATAAGAGAAAGCACGGCTGCCGTTTCCAGCTGCCGTGCGTTTTTATGGCTACACTCCTAATGTTCTTCATAGAAGAACAGTAAGATCTGCGCCTGCAATTCGGGAGAGGCTTCCCTCTCCCCCCGCAGAGACAAGCCTTTCTCGTCGAGCGTAAGCGCAACAAGGCTAATCATTCCCTTTAATTCTGAAACCGCGGGTTCGAAAAGTTCGTTGTGCCTACATTCACGCCCGCAAGGCTTTGACCCTGCAAGGGAATGTCGGCAAACTGCACATGTCATTCGCTCTACTTCACTTTGTTCTTCCCTCCCTGGTAAAAAACCGAGAAATATTTCGTGCAGAATCTCAACATTGAATCCGTCTTTATTATGGATCATGAGTCCCTCAGTCCCTCCTTGGCACTTTGATTCACCTCATATATAACAATTGATCCACCTCATATATAACAATTTTAGGATATCCGAGTCAAGAAACTTTTGCGATGCGAATCACATAAGCCAAACCTCCGTATCGCTTTGTAGTGCTCCCTTGTTCCGTATCCTTTGTGCCCATCAAATCCATACTCAGGGTGTTGAAAACTAAGTGTGCGCATCTTGTGGTCGCGCGAAACTTTCGCGACAACTGATGCCAACGCAATAAGCGGTTCTTTCTCATCACCCCTAATAATAGTTGCCTGATTAATGAAAGCAGCTGGGGCTCGGAGACCGCCATCGAGTAGCACCAACACTTCTTCCTTGCCGCACTCTCCGGGGATAACTCTACGCAGCGCTCTTGATATAGCCGTTGCAGTAGCGGCGGCTATACCCTCTCGGTCTACTACACGGGGTCCTACCATCGAAACCACGTGGCGAAGTTCGTCATTTTTTCGAATCCACGAAAAGAGATTCTCGCGCTTCCCTACGGTCAACTTTTTGGAATCTCGAATACCCTTTGCAAAATACTCATGCTCTATTGGCGTTTCCACTCGCGCAAGTACCGCCCCAACCACCAGCGGTCCCGCAACAGGGCCACGGCCTGCTTCATCAATACCAACTACATACTGCGCTCGCACAACTCAATTTTACCATGTGCCGCGACGTATATGTGCAGAATACTCACTTTGCTATACCCCCACACCTGTTTTTCTAGCGTGCACGAAGTGCACGGCTTTGCCATTTTAGAAAAACAGGTGTGGGGGTATACTTAGCACCATCATGAGTGCGGACTTCATACATCTTCACGTGCACAGCCATTTCTCGCTGCTTAACGCACTGCCTAAAATTCCTACGCTCGTTGAGGCTGCTAAAAAAGACGGTCAAACTGCGCTCGCGTTGACAGACGACGGCAACCTCTATGGTGCGATCGAATTTTATAAGACGTGCACGAACGAAGGGATCAAGCCAATTATTGGTGTCGACTTTTTTGTTGCTCCGCGCACTCGCCATGACAAGGAACACCGCATCGACAACTACACATCGCGCCTCGTACTATTGGCCCAAAACAAAAAAGGGTATGACAACCTCATTAAATTGGTTACGTACTCTTTTACCGAGGGTTTCTACTACCACCCGCGAGTTGACGAAGAACTTATAGAAAAGTACAGCGACGATCTCATTGCTATTCTACCTTCGTTTTCTGCGCCGACGTCGAAAGGGCTCCGTGATAACGATCACAGGAAAACCTCGGAGATCCTTGAGTGGTACAAAAAAGTGTTTGGTGACAATTTATACTTGGAAATCACGCATCACCCCGAGATCGCCGATCACTCGGAGCTTCAAGAGAAAGTTGTAGAGCTCGGAAAGACCAACAATGTACCTCTTGTTGCCGCACACGACGTGTATTATATGAAGAAAGAAGATAACATCGCACGTGAGCTTGCGCGCAAAATCCAGAGCGGTACAACGCTCATGGGCGACGAAGTCGATCGCCCGGAAGATTTTTCTTTCATCAACCAAAAAACTGCGCAAATGTATTTCAAAAAATATCCTGAAGCCCTTGAAAATTCTGTAAAAATAGCAGCGCAGTGCAACCTTGAACTTACTCTCGGTGAGTGGATATTCCCTGAGTACCCAAAAGAGAAAGGAAAAACGTATAACCAAATGCTCCTTGAGGCTATCGAAAAAGGACTTGAAATGCGCGGACTTGAGAAAACTGACAAAATACAAAATCGTATCGACCACGAAATGAACATTATTTCCGACAAGAATTTTTCTCCCTACTTCTTGGTGGTTTCCGACCTTCTTCTCAAAGCAAAGGAAATGGGTATCTACACGAACACGCGAGGTTCAGCTGCGGGTTCACTTATCTCCTACCTTACGGGAATTACCACAGTAAACCCTCTCGATTATAACCTTCCTTTTGAACGATTCCTTAACCCCGAGCGTCCTTCTGCTCCTGATATCGACATGGACATTGCCGACAATCGCCGCGATGACCTTATCGAATACGTGCGCGAAAAATATGGCATCGACCATGTAGCACAAATCGGTACCTTTGGAACAATGATGGCGCGCGCCGTGGTACGCGACGTTGCCCGCGCACTTGGGCACTCGTACAATGTCGGAGATCGCATAGCGAAGCTTATTCCGTTCGGAGCACAAGGATTTCCCATGACGATCGAACGCGCACTCGAGATGGAGCCAGAGCTCAAGCAAGCGTACAAAGAAGATTCTGAAACTAAGGAGATCATCGACCTTGCCAAAAAACTGGAAGGAAATGCTCGCCATATTGGCGTCCACGCCGCTGGTGTGGTTATCGCGCCTCAGCCCGTTATTGAATACGCGCCTCTACAACCCGATCCTAGGGGCGGCAAAATGATCACACAGTACAACATGTACTCTATCGCTGACGAGTACGGGGGAGTTGGCCTTCTGAAATTCGACTTCCTTGGCCTCAAAAACCTTGCGGTGCTTGCTGACTCCATTAAGCGTGTGAAGAAAATTCACGGAAAAGAGATCGACGCCGACAATATGCCACTTGATGACGAGAAAACGTTCAAAATGCTCTCGGACGGTCACACCATGGGCGTATTTCAAATGGCAAGTGCCGGCATGACACGTTACTTGATGGAACTTAAACCTACGACCATTCATGACATCAACGCCATGGTGGCTTTGTATCGTCCGGGGCCGATGGAGTTTATCCCCGACTATATCGCACGAAAACGCGACCCCTCGAAGGTGAAATACATCGATTCGCGCATGGAGAAGTATCTTAAACCGACCTTTGGCATTCTCATTTATCAAGATGACGTTATGTCAATCGCGGTTGAGCTTGCCGGGTACTCGTGGGGAGAAGCCGACAAGTTTCGTAAGGCCATGGGGAAAAAGATTCCCGAGTTGATGGCTGAGCAAAAGGACAAATTCTTTAGAGGTTGTCTTGAGGGAGGCATGAACGATAAAAGCGCTCAACAACTTTGGGATATGATCGAAACGTTTGCTGCGTACGGATTCAACAAGAGCCATTCGGTAAGTTACGGAAATCTTGCGTACAAGACAGCATACATGAAAGCAAACTACCCGCTCGAGTTTATGTCTTCTCTCCTCACTGCAGACTCTGGAAACATCGATACTATCTCGGAAATCATCGAAGAGTGTAAAGCCATGAACATCGAGATTCTACCGCCTGACGTAAACGAAAGTTACGAAGTATTTGCCGTAGTTCCAAATGAGCGACAGATTCGCTTTGGACTCGATTCCATTAAGAACTTCGGGACCAACGTGTCGCACCAGATTGTAGAAGAGCGCAAGGCAAACGGCCCGTACAAAGATATCACAGACTTTCTCGAGCGTGTGCGAAGCAGTGGAATGAACCGTCGAGGCCTTGAATCTCTCATTCAAAGCGGCGCACTTGATCGTTTTGCATCGCGCGGACGACTGCTTAAAAACATTGAAATCCTTCTGGAGTTTCAGAAGGAAATGAACAAAAAGCCCGAAGGGCAAGATTCCTTATTCGGCTTATCTGAAAGCTCGAGCGCGCTTACTCTTTTTGACGCAAAAGATGTGAGTCAAAAACAAAAACTTGCGTGGGAAAAAGAACTTCTAGGTCTTTACGTTTCCGGCCACCCCCTAGAAGCATATGCAAAGAAACTTGAAGGAAGGCCGGGTATCAGCGACGTAAAAACAAAACAAAGAGAGGGGATGGTCACCGTGATCGCTGGTATCATTTCCGAAAACAAAACTATTTTGACAAAAAATGGAGAAAAGATGTCGTTTATTCGTATTGCCGATTTAGAGGACTCCATCGAGGCGGTGGCATTTCCACGCGTACTAACCGAGCACGGCGAACTACTGGGGATCGACACGTGCGTATTGCTCAAGGGCCGTATCTCAAACCGCAATGACGAAAAAAGCTTCATCATTGAGGCGGTGCGTGCCCTGTAGTCGTTGACCTTAAAATTCTTGGGTGCTACTATCCTACTACGTTCAGAGATTGCTTCGGCTACCAACCGAAGTCGAGACACCTCGAGCCCTTGGCCTAATCTGAAGAAACGAGTGCCCAACTTTGGGAAGCTAGGTGGGACCGCGGTCAAAGATCGTCCTAGTAAATCCACGAAGTGATTCGTGTGTTTACTAGGGCGTTTTTTAATTACTTTTATAAGTATCAAAGTATGGAAGAGAGAGATCACAAGAAGTTAAGTAAGCAACTCGACCTGTTTACTTTTTCAGATACGGTAGGGAAAGGCCTTCCTCTTTTCACTCAAAAAGGTGCCGCAATGCGTCGCGTACTTGAGCGATTCATTCAAGATGAAGAAATTCGTCGTGGATATCAACACGTGCACACTCCCGATATAGCAAAGCTTGATTTGTATGAGAAGTCTGGGCATTACCCACACTACAAGGACTCTATGTACGCACCTACCACCATCGATGACGAGCAATTCATGCTTCGTCCGATGACCTGCCCGCACCACTTCGAACTCTACCTTTCTCGACCTCATAGCTACCGCGAACTCCCTATACGCATGGCGGAACTGGCACGACTATACCGGTATGAGCAATCGGGGGAGTTGATGGGATTACAGCGTGTCCGAACCTTCACGCTCGCTGACGCACACATTATCTGTAAGGACGAAGAACAAGCAATTGACGAAATTGGAGATGCTTTGGATCTCATTGAGTACGTCGCGGGAGTCTTCGGTCTTGAGATGGGCAAAGACTACTGGTACCGACTCTCGCTTGGTGACCGCAAAAACACGGAGAAGTATTACGACAACCCCGAAGCATGGGACAAGAGCGAAGACCTTATGCGCAAGCTTATGCAGAAGCGCGGCTCAGAATTCGTCGAAGCAGAAGACGAAGCCGCCTTTTACGGCCCAAAAATCGATGTGCAGATGAAAAATGCAAACGGAAAAGAAGACACTGCATTCACCGTACAATATGACTTCTGCATGCCAGACCGTTTCGACATTACTTATACTGCAGAAGATGGCTCACAAAAGCGTGCGTTCGTGGTGCACCGCTCATCGATTGGTGCAATCGAACGTATCATGGCGTTCCTTATTGAACACTACGCCGGTAACTTTCCGGTGTGGCTTGCTCCCGAACAAGTACGTGTTCTCTCAGTTTCGGAAAGGCACAACGACTACGCAAAAGAGATATACCAGGCGCTCAAGAATGCAGATATTCGAGCAGAGCTAGATATATCTGACGAATCCTTAGGAAAACGAATACGAAACGCCAAGTTAGACAAAGTCCCATACTTCGTAGTCCTTGGAGACCAGGAAGTTGGCGGCAAGACCGTTACGGTAGAGA
This sequence comes from Patescibacteria group bacterium UBA2105, assembly GCA_002331495.1. Classification (GTDB taxonomy): domain Bacteria; phylum Patescibacteriota; class Minisyncoccia; order Phycocordibacterales; family UBA2100; genus UBA2100. The sequence goes on from DCYR01000003.1 coordinate 74,143, forward strand.
GTCGCGACGGAGAAAAGGTCGGCTCTATGTCTGCCGAAGAATTTATAGAGAGAATTCGTAGCGAAAGTTCGCATGCATAACAAAAATCCCGCCTCTTCGGCGGAATTTTTGTTTTACAGTGGCCACGGAGCGTAGTAATTCGTGTAATAGTTCCATTCGGCAGTCGCTCGGGCAAAGTCATCATTGAATTGACGGGTTGTCATGGCATACTCCTGTGCGGGCGTGTAGGGATAGAGAAGATCGTTTGAGCGACGTGGTCGTGTTAGGTATGTATATACCGTAGGGTATGTGTACGTATTATACGTCGGGTACGTGTAACTTGCCTGTGCGTATCCCGGTTCGTACTCCTGGTAGGTATATATCGGGTATGCATACGTTGACGGTTGTTCGTAGTAAAACTCCGAGCCAAACCCATCAAGGTACATACTTCCGTCGTATATATCTCCATAGCTGTATGGATCTCCACAGAATACTTCCGCACACCATGAAACACCTGCATTGTTATAATAAGAAGAAGCTATTGCATGTGTAGGAATCGCAGCGATCGCAAATGTGACGAAAGCACACGTTGCCATAAAGACCGAAATTCCTTTCTTACGAAACGTCATATAGAGTGTATATTATCATATATATTTACATATGTCAATACTTGTACCATAATAGACTTCCCTCCTCTCCATAATCAAAAAACGCCCATTTATAGGCGTTTTTTGTGAGCTTTCGAAATATTCTATCCGTTGTTAATAACACCACTGCTGCCCATTTGACCATCCGCAGCCTGAATTATTGTAGTCGTAGTTCCATCCAGGGTTCCAATACCAGTCGTTATAATACGGATATGATGATACATAGTCATAGTAATACTCCTGCGGATAATTGTATGAATAATAATCGTAGTATTGGTACTGATATGGCGGGTAGTAGTACGCGGTATCTGTGTAATATCTATTATCGTACGGGTACCGATTGTAATGCCAGTATGTATTTTGGTTTTGGTACTGATACTGTTGGTACTGATTGTAGTACTGATAGTTATAATCGTAATACATACTATTCTGGCCGTAATATGCGGAGTGGCCAACAGACGAATAAGCCTGCGCTATTCCTGGCATAGCAAGCGCAGCTAACACCACCAAAAGGGCCGTTGCTGCCAGTACTACTTCGGTTGCGATTGTGCTTGTTTTGCTCATATGCTCTTCATAATGCTCCTTTCCTGCTCACCTTGTCAATCAAGTAGCAACATTAGACCACATTGCAAAAACCCGACCACTTAGTGCGTGAAGGGGGTCGGGTTTTGCGTTCTCAGCAAACTTTGTTGGTTTGCAAAGAAAGGGGGTTTACTTAGCAATAAATGAAAGCCTTGGCCCGTCCTCTCCTTCTTCTAGCGAGAGCGTATGGGCTAACTGGGTTTCTGCTTTTGTTTCGGCTTCGTCTGACGGGTCATGTGCGTACGTAGTCTCGTCGTTTGTCTCCTGTATCTCTTCGTGAAGGGAGGTTGGCTTCAAGTGTCCAAACGCAAATGCTGGAGTGAGACCGGCGAGTGCTCCAAGAATCTGCCCCTTGTAGAGAAAGAGTCCTGCTCCACTACCAAGAGCTACTGCAACCAAGCCAAGTACGTATGCGATGTCGTCCGTACCTGTGTACGGCAAGCTACTGATATTTAGATACTCATATGCTCCGGTTGCACCACTTTGGGCGACTGTTATGTTTGGCCGCGGTGTAGATGTAATGATGGGTCGAACCGTAGGCACTGGCGTTGGATATGCATACCTGACTACAGTTGACTGCTGCCCTCCTCGTACTACCACAGGCTGCGGCTTGGCAACCTTTACAGGTACAGGAAGCGCAACCACCTGCTGCTGGATATTAGCCACCTGCGTTTGAATATTGCGGACTTGTTCGGTAATGCGGTTTATCTCACTGACACGATTAATGTTCTGGATGTTGCGGACATTTTGAATGTTCGAGCGATTCGCTACGTTAGACACATTTTGACGTGCAGTTGCAATACTGCGGATTGGCGTGGTTGCTGGATGCACGTATCCACCCGGCGAATAGTACCCTCGCGATGGAGTCACGTATCCAGCGATACCTCCCTCGGGAGTCACATATCCCGCTATTCCACCTTCTTCAGGGGTGACATATCCGGCGATTCCCCCACCAAGGTCCCAGTTTGAACCTGTGTCCCAGTTTGTACCAAGATCCCAGTCACTTCCGGT
>DCYR01000023.1 GCA_002331495.1 Patescibacteria group bacterium UBA2105
GCACAAATAATTGTAGTAGCGAACGTTACCAACAAGAAGGGGCTGACAGAAGGGTTTAGTTCCGGTGACTACGTTCGCATAGTAGAGGGATACTTACTTGGGCGGAAGGCAGACGTGCTAGTCTGTAACACTGAAAAGCCTGACACACATCTAGCACAGCGATACGAAGAACAAGAAGGAGTCGAAATGTTTGTCGCATGCGACCATGGCACTGAATACAGGGTAGTGCATGGCGAGTTTTTACACCATGAAGTAAATGAAGAGGCGGGGGATACTTTGGCACATACGCGCTCATTTATTCGTCACGACAGCGACAAACTCGCAAGAGCTATTGTAGAGTGTATATAAATTAAGTATGGCCAACAAAGTCCTAGTAGTGTTTGTGTTTATATACGCGGTTGGAGTCGGTAATACCGCTTACGCTCAGGGCGCTTCGGGCCTTGTTGACGGTCTGTGGTTTTCCCGGGATCCAGTCACTAGTTTTGGGGAAACGACAGTATATTCGGTTATACGTAATCAAACCGACCAGTCACTTCGGGGAATAGCAACATTGATGGTAGACGGTGAAGCAGTTGGGGCACAAGAGATACTTGTTGCAGTGGGAGATATTCAGAAAGTGAATATCCCATATCAATTTTCTCCCGGTATGCACAATGTGAGCATGAATTTTACCGCAGGAAACGGAGTAGAAGTAACCCGTGCGAAGCTACAAACAGAAAGCATATTTGTGCTACTAGATACTGATGGGGACGGAATACAAAATACAACCGACCCGGACGATGACAACGACGGCATACCGGATTCTGAGGATACTGAGCCGTTGAAAAAGAACGTGCTTTCACAATCAAGGATCGATTTAAGCAAGGCGGGTAAAGATCTCGTCGAAAAGATCTCGGGTCGTTTAGTAAGTCAAGGCGAGAAAACTGAAGAGGAAGAATCGACTCAAGAGACTATGGGCGCTGATGAAGCACAACCTAACGCTGTAGTCGCAGTAGTCAAAAACATAGAAGAGATACGCAAAAGAGGAGCTATATCTATGCGCGAGCGTGAAAGGGCAAGACGAGAAGCTCTTGAAGAGATAAAAAGGGCAGAGGAAGGTCTTCCTGCAGTCACAGGGTTTGATGCACCTGTTTTTGAAGAAAGCAAAAAGCGGGAGCATCAAATTGCTGCAGCGGGTGCTTCTATTATGGGAGCCATGCTTGAGAAGGGGTGGCTATTCTATTCGGAGTTATTTGTGCTGACGCTCGGGATACTACATCTTATGTGGTTGTGGTTTAAAAAACGATTCGCGGACATTGAAGTTGAGGAGGAGTAAGGGGACTCGGCCACCTGCAGTGCTGCGCACTGCTTGGCCTCCACCCTTCTCGCAGCATACCTACTTCAAAACACACCAAAAAATCCTGCTCATTCGCAGGATTTTTTGGTGTGTGGCGGAGGGCATGGGACTCGAACCCACATGGGCGTAAACCCGCTTGTTTTCAAGACAAGTGCCTTACCAATTCGGCGCAACCCTCCGCGGGGTATCCTAACAGATTGAGTCATCAAAATACAGAATATGCTACACTTTTAGCATGGATATGTTAGGAGGAAATATACTTTTACTAATGACACTATCAACCCTGTGGACACTGCCATGGAAAGGATGGGCGCTATGGCTAGCTGCGCGCAGAGGGGAGAGGGTTTGGTTTATCGTCCTCTTGGTTGTTAATACACTCGCGGTGCTTGAGATAATCTACATCTTTGGAGTTGCAAAACGGCGCGATACGGACGACTTGACCAGTGAACAATGATACGTTAGGGGTATGAAATACCTCGGCATCGACTATGGCACGAAAAAGGTGGGCTTGGCCCTCTCGGATGACGAGGGGACGTTGGCGTTTCCGCACAGCGTTGTCAGAAATGATGGAACGTTGCGCGAGCTCATTGAGGAGCTTCTAGAAGGAGAAGAGATCAGCGCGATCGTGATGGGTCATTCTCTCGGAATGGACGGGGAGGAGAACTCTGTTATGGAAGGAGCTCATGGGCTTAAGGGTACACTTGAGCGCGAAGGCTACATAGTGCATCTAGAGCCTGAATTTCTGACAACAGCGCAGGCAAAACGCGAAACACCCGACACAATGGCCGACGCTTCGGCTGCTGCGCTCATTTTACAAACGTTTCTTGATAAGAAACGAAATGCCACTTAGGATACACGATTATGAAAGAGGAAATTAGCATAAACGACTTTGCCAAAATTGATATCCGTATTGGTACGATTCTTGCGGCAGAGCACGTTCCCGAAACCGATAAGCTCATCAAGTGCACGGTTGACCTCGGGGAAGAAGAGCCACGAACGATTGTGTCTGGAATTGCGCACTTGCGTGATCCAGAAGACTTGGTCGGCAAGCAGGTTCCCTACATCGCCAACCTGGCTCCTCGAACCATAAAAGGAATAGAGAGCAATGGTATGCTGTTAGCTGTGGGAGATAGCGATGCTTTCGCACTTCTTCACCCAGATAACGATGTCCCCTCAGGAACAGCAGGAAAATAGGACGGAGGAAACACTTCGACGTACGCGCGACTGGTTCGCACAAAAAGCAGATTCCGCATATGCTCGGATGTGGTTAGCCGTTTTTTCTTTTTCCGAAAGCTGTGTGTTTTTCATTCCACCGGATCCGCTTTTAGCGATGATGGTTTTCCTGCACAAGGATCGTTGGATCAGATACGTAGTGCTTACTTCGACTTCATCAATAGCAGGAGCGGTGTTCGGCTATGTAATTGGGGCCGTGTTATTTGAAGCAGTCGGCACACCAATCGTAGAGTTTTATAATTTGCAAAATTCTTTTGAGCTTACCTCGAAACTCGTAAATGAGAGCGTGTTCGTATTTACGCTCACCGCGGCATTTACCCCTATACCCTTTAAGATTGCAGTCTTGGCCGCAGGATTTACCAAGGCAAATTTTATCGCATTCTTCGTGGCTGCCCTGATAGGCAGGAGCGCCCGCTACTTTTTAATCGGGATTGTATTTAAAGTTTTTGGTGATCATGCCGAAGTAATTATGAGGCGCTTTTGGTTCTTGGCGACAGTGGGAGGAACTATCATTTTGGTCTTATATTGGCTATACCTTTTATTGTTTTAGGCCGTGAATAACAATAAGGCACTGTAACAGGAATGGTATACTTAGGCGATGCAGGGTCTGCACACAAATAGAATTGCAGCGCTCTTTCCGCCGCCAGAGTTCCTTTCGATGCCTTCCGCTGGTATCGATGTGTCCGATTCGTCGATAAAATACTTAGATGCTACATACGCCACCGAGGGGCTTGTCCCGCGAGTGTTTGATTCTTTGCGTTTAGAGAAAGGAATTGTCGTTGATGGGATTGTACAAGATGTTGGGGCACTGGGGGAAGCTCTCCGTGAATTACGTGGTCAAAATGACCGGAGTTTCGCAAATGTATCGCTTCCCGAAGAACTTGTATATCTCTATACTCTAGAGGTACCTACGGCACATCGGCATAGAGACATTCTACAAATGGTAGAGTTTTCATTGAGTGAGCACGTCCCAATTCCAGCAGGAAATGCAGTATTCAATTATGATACCTTGCGCCAAAGGGGGGAGATTACCGACATTAGCGTTACTGTTTTCCCTCGGGATGTTATTGAAGGGTACAAAAAAGCCTTTGAGGAAGGAGGGTTTCAGGTGAAAGGGCTTGAGCTGGAAGCGCAGTCTGTGGCGCGTTCCATTATTCCAGTAGGGTCAGAAGGCGTTTCAATGATCATTGACTTTGGCCGTACACGAACAGGGATCACAATTGCATTTGGTCAGATACCCATATTCAGTACTACGGTAAAGATTGGAGGCAACGCCCTTACTGAATCGATTATGCAGCATTACTCGGTAACAGAAGAAGAGGCCGATAATATCAAGCGCGAACAGGGAATTGCCGAGTGTGAAGACGAAGCGTTACGCAAAACGCTCATGGACACTGCCTCGGCTCTCATAGATGAGATTCGTCGGCACTACCGGTATTGGGATACACGACGTGATGAAGAAGGAAATCGAATAGCGGGCATTGAGCGCATTTTTCTCTGTGGAGGAGCCGTTGGTCTCAAGGGATTACCTGAACATGTCTCGGGAGTGTTGCAGGTTCCAGTTCGAGTCGGAAATGTATGGGAGAACATGTTCAGTCTTGATGCGCATATACCGAAAGTCGCCCGTATCATTTCCTGGCAGTATGCAACCTCAGCAGGGTTACTGCTACGCGACGTAATTTAATATGGCAAACGTATTACCAGTACAATACCGGATAGCTTTACGGCGAAACTATTGGCTGCGGGTGGCCATAACTTTTACATTCATAGTGACGATGGCCATGACCATAGGTGTGGTGTCTATGGTACCAGCGTACCTTTCTTCAAATACCGAACTCGTGGAGGTCACTCAGTATCAAAAGATACAGGGAGAAACACGCGAAGCTGCCAAGAGAGACATGGCGACACAAATAGCTCGAACGGTTAACACGCAAATAGAGTCGTTACTCAGAGCTGAACAGACAAGTGCAGTCAAATCAGTTGAGCGAGTCATGAGAGTTTGGGGGGCACATGCTGAGAATATAATAATCAGTGGGTTTGACTACAGCTTGGAGAAATACGAAGGGCGAGATCTACCTCAGCTCCGAGTTTCCGGCGAGGCACGTGACCGAGCATCTCTAAACTCATTCGTACAAACTCTTCGGGCAGATAAAACATTCTCAGGCGTGTCGTTTCCCGTATCTGATTTAGCTGAAGGAGAATTGGTGAACTTTTCGATAACTTTACAGTTTTCTCGGTAATATGAAAAACACGTTATTTATTGTATTGGTGACAGTTGGAGTGGTATCTATGGTGATTTCCACCATGGCATATACTTGGGTGTTTGCAAA
>DCYR01000016.1:0-1906 GCA_002331495.1 Patescibacteria group bacterium UBA2105
GTGAAAGAATGGCGCTTACTAATGGGGAAGTGCAAACTGCTCAAGCCGTACCCGCTGTCGCCGGAGGTGATAACAAGACCTCAACACTATCACCTTCTGGCCCCAAAAGCGGGACAGAGAATCTAGGCACATCGACGGAAGCATTTAAATGTGATGGCGAAGGAGGGGGATTGGGGTGCACAAATAAATGCTCAACGTCGTATGTATTGATAAGTGCAAATGGCAAAGACAGGCAAACATTAGATTGCTCTCCTCGGGAAGCCGGGGAAGGTGCCACGGGAAGGTATCCGGGGAATGAAAAACTTTTTGATGAAGGAATAAGAATTTTGGCAGCGTGCAAGGGGGTTTCTCTTAAGCAGGAACTGGAAGCACAATGTTTGGGAGGGCAAGCTGCCCCAGCTTCTAATCCCGGTCTGTCACAGGCAGCTACTGACGGAGAGGCTCCCCTCTCGGATCAACAAATAGCTTCAGTTCTTCTTGCTGCGGCTGACGGCAGTAAGACATGCAGTAATGGAAAGACTCTGGCAGTTTTTGAGAAGGAGGTGCGTGACGAGGTCGCAAAGAGATTTGCTGCAGCTAGCAGAGGATCTGCCACTACGGCCGATGCGAATAGGTGTAATTACAGAGGTGCCGTAGTTTGTTACAAAACGGGAGCATCAACTGCTGAACGAGCGACGTTAGTTGATGCTGACGATAACAATGCTGCGGGCGAGAAATGGGAATGTGTTCCCAAAAAAGAGTCTGGGGCAAATCCTCCCGGCACTACGCCCCCTGCTAACCAATGTATTGGAAAGACTGGTATACAGAGGGGTCTATGTGACTTGAATAACAGATTTGAGCAGCTACGAAAGGATCTCACGGGAGCCTTAAGTGGTAACAGACAGGGCCCGTTTGGAGAACAGCGACCTCCCGGTGGTGACAGGAGTGATACGGATGCCGACGGCAACCAAAAACGATGCCCGGCTGGCTATAAACAATCAACCGAGCAGGGACGCATCATCTGCACGAAGAACGATGAGGACAAGGTCAAGCCGCAATGCATACTTGCAGCAAGTAAGGAAAACATTAAAGCAGGTGAGGAAACTACAATCCGGTGGCGGACAGCGAATGCTCAAACGGTGAAGATCTCTGGTATCAGTGGCGTAATCGCTAACAATGGAGAAAAGAAAGTGAAGCCAACGGACACGACAACATATACGCTTACTGCCACAAGCAAAGACAAAACAACACAAACATGCACTGCCATAGTGACGGTTGAAGAAGAGGGGCAAGTCGGTACCCCAACCGGCTCACGACCCCCACAGATATCGTGCAACCCCACTCTCATTCCTAACGACAAGCAGGGCGTGGTCAGGTGGGCATGCCCTGCTATTGCTAGCTCAAGCAAAGGAGAGGGGTTCGATACCGAGGGTAAGCTATCTGGTGAGGCAACGGTGGCTCCCAATTATAACACCGAATACTCCGTTGCTTGTGTTGGTAAAGACGGAGAGGAGATAGGGAAAAACGCATGTTCTATCAACGTAGGAGAGCCAAAGTACGACATACTCGTATATCCTGCTACTGCAAAGCGAGGCGATCGTGTACGCGTGTCATGGGCGAGTCTCTTTATGAAGAGCTGTCGTGTACAAGGGCCTCGGGGATTCGATTATGAACGTGCACAAGGAGTTGTGATCACCGAGCCATTTGCCCTTGGTGCCGAGCAGGTACCGAATCAAAGCAGCACGGCAGCTGTATACACCATCGAGTGCGAGAGCAAGTTCGGTGGGCGAATGTCGAAAGATGTGGCAGTGCAGTTCCAGGAGTAAGAAAACAGAAAGTACTTAGAAACCAATGGTTGTCACTACCAAATTTGGTGGTAAATACCGGCCCGTCTTTCTAGTCCGCCCGCCAGGACTCGAACCTGGGA
>DCYR01000016.1:2246-7662 GCA_002331495.1 Patescibacteria group bacterium UBA2105
CTTAAAAGGCCGCTGCTCTACCAAACTGAGCTACGGGCGGAATGTTCGAAAATATAGCACAAAAGCCTTATATTCACAGCATGTTGTATAGTACTGTGATGAGGGAAGTTGTACTGATCTTGCATAACATACGCAGCACTTACAATGTGGGTTCCATTTTCCGTACGGCAGACGCGGCGGGTGTTTCAAGAATATATCTAACTGGATATACACCCGCTCCGAAAGATCGCTTTGGGCGTGCACGAAAAGATATAGCCAAGACGGCACTGGGAGCCGAGAATTATATTCCTTGGGAACGTGGGGAAGTCGGGAACGTGATAGCAAAACTGAGGCAGAAGGACTTCGAGATTACGGCGGTAGAACAAGATATTCGCGCCATTTCGGTTTATGAATACAAGCCCAGGAGGAAGGTCGCTCTTATTTTTGGTAACGAGGTGCGTGGGGTGTCAAAAGAGCTTTGCAGCAGAAGCGATGTAGTTGTGTCTATACCTATGCAGGGTAGGAAGGAGTCTTTGAACGTAAGTGTATCGGTAGGAGTGTCTTTGTTTATACTACTGCGCTAGTAGGTGACAACATCAACCGTGCGATTATTCTCGTCTAGCAGGCGCACAACCTCATAACTGTCGCGCCACGCGACTCCATCTTGATTCAAAAAGATTCGCCACTCGCCGGGATTGAAAAAGTCTTCGTCATTTCCTTGTGCTTCGATGCAGTAATTATAGGTAAGACGGGGTTGAATACGGTCGAGACACGCTTGTGAGAGATTTGAATAACCTCGCGTATTATCTGTCACGTATGAACACCGATCGAAATTTTCAGCAAATCGTACGCATTCAGCACCGTACTCCTTAAGGTTGTCGATAGTGGGGGGCAGAATGTCACGCGGATTAATACAGGCGGTTCTAAGCGAAGGCTCAAATGTTTGCGTAGTGCCGAGAAAGCCTGAACAACGATTGACACGGAACGATACACCGACCGGAGATTGTTTCGTAGCGATTAGTGCGCGGTCTCCGGGGCGCAAATAAATATCCTGTAACTCATTTACTTCTCCTGCAACATATCTCTCTACTCCTTGCGGAATACCAATCCATGTGTCACTTATCATGCTCTGGATTGACCAATTGCTTATATTTATGGGTTGTGCATTCGTTTCTTTCGCTCGTATTTCTATGTATTGGTATTCAAGCTCCTGCATTTTAAGTGATTCGATATCTCTCTTTTGGATCTCGACCATGCCAGTAACCGGCGAAAGTTCCCCGAGTTCTTCCAAACGTACCTGAGCTTTACTGGTTGAATCTATCAACGATAGACTCCCGGTAACTTGTTCGGAAATAGCGGACACAAAATCCATCTGGAAAAGCTGCGTGGCCGAATTTTCCGATGAAGTCACTTGGGAATACTGAAAAACAGTCCAGAGGACTATAAAAGCGGTGACGATCAGGATGAGAAACAGTGATTTTTTAAACATGTTTATTATATAGTAGCAGCGCTTTGCGAGTCACCAAGTAGTTTTCCCAGTTCTTCGCGGGCAACTTCTGCATCGCTCCAGGGTTCGCGCGCACCGTTTGCCCGCATTATATACGGATCAGTGCCCTTGCCGGTGATAAGTACCGCATCACCCTTGCCGAGCTTTGCTAACTCAAGCGCGTGCGCAATAGCGCGGCGCCTATCCATGATTATTTTTGGGGAGGTTCGCATTCCGTCCGCCATTTCATTCACGATGAGCTCCGGGTCTTCATCATAGGGGTCTTCATCGGTTAGAATTACACGTTCACAGTACTCTTCCGCGAGCGCTGCCATTTTTGGTCGCTTCCACGTGTCGCGCCCACCTCCGGTATTGCCCAAGACACATATCTTTTTGCGATTCGGAAAAGCTTCGTAGAGTTTCTGTAGAGACTCAAGTGTGTGCGCGTAGTCAACGATTACCTCGAAGCTCTGGCCAACGTCAATTGGCTCTACACGCCCTGGAATAAGCCGAGTGGCTTCTAGGCCGGCCCGGATACTTTCTAAGCTGATACCAAATGCCTGTGCAAACGTGGCAGCCGCTAGCATATTGTAGATGGTGAACTCTCCAGGGATAGGGGAGTGAATGGTGGTGCCTTCAAATGTTATTTCGGTGCCATCTTCGGAGGTGGTATACGGCTCTGCGTAACTTTTTGTATAAGGGGCAGCGACTTCAACATCCAGCCCCAGAAAGTCGGGGCCATACTCGTCGTCTGCGTTTGCCACTATTACGCGAGGGCGCTTACTAGAAGCAACTAAGGCTTCCCCGATTGAAAACTTTGCACGTATGTAGTTCGCAAATGAGCCGTGTGACTCTATATGCTCGGCTGCGATATTGGTGAAGATAAGAGCATCGGTATGAATACCCACTTGGCGAAATTGTTTGGCGCCCTCTGATGTCATCTCAACAACGGCCCATTCACACTTGTCCTTCTCTGCTTTACTCAAGAAGTGTTGTAGGAAGAACCGTCCCGGCATAGTCATCTTCAGTTTGTTTGGTTGTGACCGGTCTCCAATTTTAAAGCGGATGGTGCTCGCGAGCGCGGTTCTATACCCGGCGTGCTCTAGTATAGAGTTTACGAATTCACTCACGCTCGATTTTCCTTTGGTTCCTGTTATGGCAACAACTTTTATTTTCTTCGAGGGATGTCCATAGAGCTGTGCCCCAAGCCACGACAGCGAGCGGTGGTATATAGTGAAAACAAATTCGGGAATCAATTTTTTAATCTCGTGCATGTTATCTAGGAAGCCAAAGTCTTAAGGGCGCGCTTGAGTCGTTCACTCGCTCCGACAATACTTTTGGGTACCTCCTTGAGGGCACCTCGTGCCTCAGCTGCAGAGTATCCCATGGCAGCGAGCGCATCAATTGCGTCCGCGTCTTCTTTTAGTGTTGGGTTGTCTGCAGTTTTGCCAATTTTGTCACTGAGCTCAAGCACGATCTTTTTTGCACTTTTCGCTCCGATACCTGAGACTTTAGTGAGGTACGAGGTGTCTCCCTCAGAAACGGCGCTCGTGAGTGTGGCTACGTCGGCGAGACTCAAAATAGACAGGGCGGATTTAGGACCAACCCCAGAGATACCTATGAGCATTTCAAAAAAATTCAGGTCTTCTCTCTTAAGAAATCCGTATATATCAAGGGCGGTTTCTCGCACAGAGAGATGCGTCCACAACATAACCTCCTTATTTTCCGGAGCATTTGCGAGTGTTTCGGGAGTAACAAATGCCTTGTAGCCAACTCCTCCTACATCAAGTATGAGATATTCAGGGTCTTTCCCGACGACGATTCCGCGCAGCTGTACGATCATGTGGGCATAATACCACGCTATAAAGCATTGCGTTTAGCCCCTAAACAATGTAGTATCACCCGCAATGGCTACATCAAAGTCAGGGAAAAAATCTGTAAAACAAGCTGAGGCACGCCGCGTATTCAACGTACGTCGTCTTCGTGCTATGAAGTCGTCAGTAAAGCAAGTGAATGAATTTGTTCTTGGGAAGGATAAGCAGTCGGCACAACAGGCACTCCCTCAGGCGTTTAAATCTATAGATAAAGCAGCAAAACGTGGCATCATAAAGAAAAAGAACGCGGCACGAAAGAAGTCTCGGCTTGCTAAAGCAATTGCAAACGCATAACAAAACCGCCTACATGGGCGGTTTTTTTATTGTGTGCTCCCGCTAGGAGTCGAACCTAGATCGCAGGTTCCGCAAACCTGTATTCTATCCATTGAACTACGGGAGCTCGCATACCCGTCTGCATGGGCAGGCTCTACTATACAAAATTATCTCTATTTTGCTACCTAAAAACCGAAACGCTCAAGCAGACGTTGTCCAAGTGGCTCTTCCAACTCCTCTTCGGAGAGGTGTTCAGAAAGATACGTATGCACGCGCTCAACGTCAACTTCTGCAAGTGGCATTACTAGGTGCGGAGTGAGGAAGTGTTGTGCGTCAATGATGAGCGTAGGATTGTCAGAGTCACGGTCCTTAATACAAAACGCCACAAGCATTTGGTATGGGTATAGTGATTCGTCAACCATAACCCCGCGCTGCGTAAGCGCAAACGTTCGTTCTCGTGGCGGCTTTGACGAAAGGAGCGCCATCGTAAATGCACCGACGATTATCAAAAGGGCAAACAAAAAGTTCTTGAACAGAATCGCTACGATAGCACTTGATACAGCAATAATGCCGAGTGCCCAAAACCAGTCAGCTCCCTTATTAGTATGGGAGTGCTCGTACGCTTTCCAAACAATATCTCGGGGCATAGTATATGTTTACGGAGATATGGTGTTGGCACAGCCCTCAGCGAAGTTTGGAATCGAATCAGTTTCTAGGCAAAATGTAATCGTGTACGATGCACTTGTCGTTGCTTGGTATGTGTAGTCGAAATCAGGTGAAACAGGGTCAGCAGGTACGGCAGGTATTGATCCAGAATTTATTAAGACTGTAGAGAACGAGTCACTTCCAGTTATCGTTATCGGAGAAGGCGCCTGGGGGAATCGGTTATCATTGAGGTAATACAAACTCAAGGCCTTTTGGATCTGTCGAACATCCTCCATACGTCTTGTATCTCGCGACTTCGCCTGAATACCAGAAAGGACCACCAGCACTATAGATGTTAGCATGGCGATGATGGCTATGACGACCAAGAGTTCAATAATAGTAAACCCACGCTTCATACGATTATAATCATTGTATCGACAGAGAGCCTTCTATTCAATAAGATTAGTTGCGTATAGATATGCATATCTCAAAAACAAAAAGCCATAGAAGGCCACGAGTAGTTACTATTGGCGGTGGTACGGGCAGCTTTGTCCTCCTTTCAGGACTAAAACGGTACCTTCTGAACATTTCTGCCATCGTGAGCATGGCAGATGACGGAGGTTCAACCGGAGAGCTGCGAGACGAAATGGGGGTTCTGCCACCTGGAGATGTAAGACAGTGTCTTGCGGCCCTTGCGCGAGCTGCTCCTGAAGTGAGAGATCTGTTCAACTACCGTTTTTCTAACGGTGATTTGCGCGGACATAATGCAGGTAACTTGTTTTTGTCTGCACTCGAGAAAATTACGGGGAGTTTTCCAAGGGCGATAGCAGTAGCAGGCAAAATTCTCAATGTTTACGGGCGAGTAATCCCCGTAACCGAAGGCGATATGCGCCTTCTGGTAGAATTAAAAGACGGAACTGTACTCCAGGGAGAAAACAAGCTAGACGATAACGAACGGGTGCGCGAACTTGGTGTGCGCGCTGTGTCGCTCTCACGTCCAGTAGCGGCATATGACGATGCGGTGAGAGCAATACTAAAAGCAGATGTTGTCGTAATCGGCCCGGGAGACCTGTACGGAAGCACAATTCCAAACTTGTTGGTTAGTGGATTGCCCGGAGCCTTGCGAGATACAAAGGCACAAATAATTGTAGTAGCGAAC
>DCYR01000009.1 GCA_002331495.1 Patescibacteria group bacterium UBA2105
GAACCCCCGGCCTCCTCAGTGCAAATGAGGCGCTCTAGCCAACTGAGCTACGGGCCCAACGAGAACAAATATACCCTATTTCGTGTTAGCTGCAACAAGAAGAGTGGCTAGCAATCAGTTCGATTGGGTGGAAGAACACTTCTACCCATTCTCTCGTTTGCTGCAACACCCTATCGCTTACGCGCCTGCTCAATAACATGATCAAGAAATTCGGGAAATGACACACCTACTGCTTCCATCGATTTAGGCAACAAAGAATCCGGAGTCAAACCCGGTAGGGTGTTTACTTCAAGAAAATATATCCCAGTTGGTGCGACCATAAAGTCTGATCGAGAATAATGGGCAAGGCCAAGACGTCTGTGTATCTCCCGGGATGCTTCCTGGATGCGATGCTTATGATCCTCAGTGAGATTTCCTGGACATATTTTTTCGATGGATCCGTCATATTTGGATGCATAATCCCAAAAATTGTCCCTTTGCTTAAGGAGTATTTCAACGGGAGGCAGGCAATATAATTCCTCGTCGCGAAAATTTTCCAATACCCCGCTCGTAACCTCTCTCCCTTGGATAAATTGTTCGACGATCACATGGTCAAAACTTTCAAGCGCAGCTGCAAGAGCCTCTGACAAGTTAGTGACCGAGTTCGCTACGGCGACGCCGATTGAGGAGCCACCCCGCAGGGGTTTTATTATGTATGCCGGTCCGAACTGGCGGAAAACATATTCGGCAGCTCTCTTATAATCTCCTGCTACCTGGTCGTTTTGTAGTACAACGTAGTGTGGCATCTTGATACCGTCTATATTTCCAATTTGCTTCCGCGTTTGCCCCTTATCCATAGCTATGGTGGATCCAAACACTTTTGAACCCGTATAGGGTACGGCGTATGTTTCTAAAACTCGCTGAATTTTTCCGTCTTCACCGTACTCTCCATGCAAGGCAACAAACACCACATCGATGTCGTTCAGCACTTGTCCAGGAGTAGCGGGCACGCCACGCATGTGCCACTGTCCACTCCGAGAAATCAACACATCTTTCACATTGTACTTAGCTTCAGAAAGACTTCCGACCACGGCAGCGCCAGTCGCCAGCGAAACCTCATATTCGCTTGAGGGGCCTCCACGCAGTACTGCAATGTTTATGCGCGACATATATAAGACTAGTGTAACAGCATTTTTCAGGCCGAGAAGCCAACCTGGGTCACTTCTGGGTGCAATTCTACGCCAAAGTCGCTGATGACTTTGTCGGTTATCCTGGCGACAAGTGCCCGAACAGACTCAGCAGTGGCCGTGTCGTCGTTTATGACATAGTTAGAGCTTCGAGCTCCCGTGCACGCGCCACTCATACACACACCCTTAAAACCTGCTTTCTCTATTAGCCACCCTGCCGGTACCCGATTCTCCCGGGCAGGGACTCCTTTTTCGTCTTCAAACATAGTGCGCAGACCTTTGTGCACGATCGGATTCAAAAAAAACGAACCGGCCGACTGTATGTCCTGGATTTGTCGCTCATTTCGCATCGAGAGCGTCTCGCTGGCTCGCGCCAAAGCGGTTCCGTCTTCTTTTTCCATTTGGAGCGTGAACGTGGCCGACAGAATTATCCAGTCTGGGTTCCGTTTGAAGAAGGAGCTCCTATAAGAAAAACGGCACTCCTTATTGCTAAACGTTCTCATTTCTCTGGTTTCTATGTTGAGAGCAATCGCAGATTTCAAGACATCTTTTACTTCCGTGCCAAAGGCTCCTGCATTCCCACGAACTGCGCCCCCTACTGAGCCTGGTATGCCGTACATGGATTCCATACCAGAAAGACCCGCGGATGCGGCTCCATGGATAGTCGCCATTAGCGAACATCCTGCCTCAGCGGTAATTTCTTTGTTCTCCGTGTCTATCGCCCTCTTCGAAAAAGAAATTTTGATAACCACCCCTTCGAAACCTGTGTCTGAAACCAATGTGTTGCTGCCACCCGCGAGGATGAAATACGGAACGTTTCTTGTCTGTGCATAGTCAAGTGCTGCCCCCAAATCGTCGATGTGTTGCACATCGATAAAATAGCGGGAACTCCCCCCTATTTTAAATGTGGTAAGTGGCGCGAGTTCCACGTTTTCTTGGACATTCATGCAGTTAAGTGTAGCACTACTTTAGCGCCTCGCTTCGCTTTTTCCTGTGGTGGGAGAGGGCGAATCGATGAGCTTCGGCGTTTGCAAGCAAGATCTCCTTTTCTAATTTTTCTATCAATGCTACGTTTCCCGATACCTTGCTTGCTTTGTGACGGTCGTTTTTTACCACATTCACTATCGGAATTTTGTACCCGAATTCATTCAGGATTCTGATAGCAGCATTTTTCTGCGCGACTCCCCCATCTAGTACTAGCAAATTTGGGAGCGGCCACTCGGGGTGATCAAGACGGCGCTTCAAAAGCTCTTCAAGTGCTGCGACGTCACCTTTTTTCTCTGTTCGTATGTTAAATTTTCTATACAAAGCCTTGTTGGCGACTCCGTCTTCTATAGCCACCATAACCCCCACCCGGCTCGCTTCACCCGTGTGTGCTATATCGAACCCTTCAATCCGGCTACTTGTATCGCCACCCTTAGAAACTTTATAATCACTGCCCAAAAGAGCTGTTTCCTTGATGTGTGTAAGCGCGAGCACTTGCTGCTTTACCTTAGCGGCTTCTTCAAACCTCTCGATCTTAGCTAACTTCTTCATTTCCCGCTCCAGCTGTAACAATAACCGCTCTTTCCTTCCTTCAAAAAGTAGCTTTATGTTTCGAATCAACTGAGCGTACTGAGTTTTTGATATCTCTCCAGAGCAAACGCCCGGACAAAGCTTTATTTGCCGGTTGAAGCAAGGTTTTCTATCTTCTGGATTACACGCATCGCGAAAGGGAAGTATTTTTCTGATGATCTTCAACCCCTCCTTTAGAGCTCCACCTTTCGGAAAGGGGCCAAAAAGGTACTTTATGTTTTGTTCCTTCCAGTCACTAAATAGATCTCGACCTCTCACAACAAGCACTCGCGGATATGCTTCGTTGGTTATCACCAAGTAGTTAAAGCTCTTGTTATCTTTATCGCGAACGTTGGCGTCTGGTTGATGTTTCTTTATCAAATTTGCTTCCAAAATCAGCGCTTCCAGTACAGAATCTGTTTCCCGAAACTCCACACCTGCAGCCTCGTTCAGCATTTTGGCTATAAGGGGACCACGGCTGCTTGCAATATTCGAGTTGAAATAACTCCGTACACGATTTCGTAGAGAGGTTGCCTTCCCTATGTATACGATTTTTCGGCCAGAATTACGAAAAAGGTAAACTCCCGGTGAGTCTGGCAGCTTGATTTTTTTTAGATCTGCCTTTTTCATATTTCACTTCTGTAACACTTTCGACAGATACTTTCCAGTGTGGGAGTGCTTGGCCTTGGCCACTTCTTCCGGAGTTCCCTTTGCCACAAGTTTGCCGCCCTCTTCACCACCTTCCGGCCCAAAATCGAGCAGATAGTCCGAAGACTTTATTATGTCCATATTGTGCTCAATGAGCACCACACTATTTCCGCGCCGTACGAGTTCTTGCAGTATTTCGATCAATTTCACTACGTCTTCATAGTGAAGCCCTACCGTTGGTTCATCGAGCAAGTACATGGTCTTGGTCGTTCCTGGTCGGTACAACTCGGACGATATTTTGACTCGTTGAGCTTCTCCTCCCGAGAGGGTCGTCGCACTTTGTCCCAACTGCAAGTACCCAAGACCGACGTCATTGAGTGTCTTAAGTCGATCGTGAATTCCTGGAATGTCCTCAAAAAATGCTAGTCCCTCCTCTACGGTCATATTCAGAACTTGGTGAATATTTTTGCCCTTGTATTCGACTTCCAGGGTTTCTTTCATAAAACGTTTGCCACCGCAAACATCGCATGTTACATGAACTGTCGGCAGGAAGTGCATTTCAACTGCCACCATGCCATTTCCCTGGCATGCTTCACAACGTCCGCCTTTTACATTAAAACTAAAGCGACCCGGCTTCCATCCACGCGCACGGGCTTCTGATGTTTCTGCAAACAAATCCCGTATGTGTGTAAAAGCCCCGGTATATGTTGCTGGGTTTGAGCGAGGCGTGCGACCAATCGGAGACTGGTCAATCAGAATTGAGCGAGAGATGTACTCTGTGCCCGAAAAGCGCGCGCAGTTATATATTTTGTTGCTGCGGTACTTCTTGTCGAAACGCGCCCGAAGGTTTTCATGCAAAATCTCATACATAAAGGTAGATTTCCCTGATCCCGACACTCCGGTAATAGTCACCAGTCGACCAAGAGGTACGTCCACGCTAAGATTTTGGATACTAAATTTTTTTCCGCCACGAATTTGAAGTGCCCCCTTGTTCGCATCGCGACGCTTTTCAGGAACTTCAATTTCCTTCTCACCTCGCAAATATGCAAGCGTTTGTGACTTACTTTTGTTTGCCTTGGCTGCGAGGAGCTCATCGAGCCATCCAGCCACGACTACTTCGCCACCGTGAGTGCCGGCCCCGGGGCCGATGTCCACAAGGTAGTCTGCCGCGAATATAGTGTCCTCATCATGCTCGACTACGATGATGGTATTACCTAAGTCTCGGAGCTTGGTGAGTGTCTTAATAAGACGGTCATTATCTCGCTGGTGGAGTCCTATGGTTGGCTCATCTAGTACATACATTGCTCCAACCAGGCCGCTTCCAAGCTGACTTGCAAGTCGAATTCGTTGGGCCTCCCCACCTGAGAGGGTGTTCGCCCGCCTATCAAGTGCTAGGTAGTCGATGCCTACGTTGGACATGAACTGAAGTCGCTCTGTAATCTCCTTAACAACAACTCTTGAAATTTCTTTTTCGGTGTCGGTAAGATTGAGTTCGATAAAAAAGTCCTGCGCATCGGCAATAGAAAGCGCAACAAGTTCCACAATATTTTTTCGATTCTTGCCATCACCCAGGAATACGTTAAGGGCTTCCTCGCGTAAACGTGCCCCGTTACACACTTCGCAGGGATCATTTATAAAAAAATGCTTGGTTCCAAGACCCTTGCACCCCTCGCATGCTCCGTACGGTGAGTTAAAGCTAAACAACCGCGGTTCAACTTCCGGAAATGAAAACCCGTCGTACGGACACATAAACTTTGCGGAAATGATGTGCTCCTCTCCGGCTGGGTCAATGACCTTAATAAGCCCTTCTGCTTCGTGTAGTGCTCGCTCAATGGCTTCCGAAATTCGTTCCTGTGTGCCTTTTTTATCGTCCCTAAACTCCGAAACAAATACCTCATCTACAAGGATATCGATGTCATGCTTCTTAGTTTTCGTTAGCGAGACCCGTTCTCGTAGGCTAACTTCCTTGTCGTCTATCTTGGCACGCTCGTATCCCTTGCCCAACATGTCATAGAGCAATTGATAGTGCTCCCCCTTGCGACCAACGATCAGTGGGGCGTACAGCTGCACCTTGGCCGAGTCGACGTCTACTCCCATAATCTTTTTTGCTCCTTTGGTAGTTTCGGTGACTAGCTTCTGAATTGATTTGAGTATTTCTTCACTTGAAAGCCGGTGAATTGCTCGCCCGCACTTTAAGCAGTGAGGCTTTCCAACTCGAGCATACAGAACTCGAAGGTAGTCATAAATTTCCGTAATTGTTGCTACGGTTGAGCGTGGATTGTTAGAGCGAGATTTTTGGTCTATCGATATCGCCGGCGAAAGGCCTGTTATCTCATCCACATCGGGCTTTTGCATCTGTCGCAGAAACTGTCGTGCGTAAGCACTGAGTGATTCCACATAGCGACGTTGGCCTTCCGCAAAAATAGTATCGAAGGCAAGCGAAGATTTTCCTGAACCTGAAAGTCCCGAGATTACTACCATTTTGTTGCGCGGCATCTCAACATCTATGTTTTTGAGATTGTGAGTTCGCGCTCCCTTTACAATTATTTTTTCTTCCATAACGATGCCTCCCTGCGTGGGGGCAGGGTCTGGGTACTATAGCACATATTACATTCCCCCAATTGCCTTCACCTCATCACGCAGAAGTGCGGCTGTTTCAAAATCCAGATTTTTTGCTGCCTCCAACATCTCTCTGCGCTTTTGTGTAATGAGTTTTTTACGGCCGGCAGTAGTCTTCAGCATAGCAGTATCCATCTCCACCATTTTGGCTACCGCCTTGGTGTGGCTTTTTACAAACTGGTCGGAAATATCCCTTATCTGTTTCCTGATGGTCTGCGGCGTAATACCGTGTTTTTTGTTGTATGCGACCTGTTTTTCGCGCCGGCGATTGGTCTCCTCGAGTGCTCGCTGCATCGACCCGGTAAGATTATCGGCGTAGAGAATAACACGCCCATGCACATTTCGCGCAGCGCGACCAATCGTTTGGATGAGTGATGTATCGCTTCGCAAAAAACCTTCCTTGTCCGCATCTAGAATACCAACCAACTCAACTTCTGGTAGATCAAGCCCTTCGCGAAGTAAGTTTACTCCGACAAGGACATCAAATTTTCCTCGACGAAAGTCAGTTAGTATCTGAATGCGCTCGACCGTTTTTACTTCACTGTGGATGTATTCGGCGCGGACGTTTTTATCCCGCAAAAAGTCCGCCAAGTCCTCAGCCATTTTCTTGGTAAGCACGGTAACAAGGGAGCGAGCACCTCTTTTCGTGCCCTTCTCGGCCTCTCTAATAAAGTCTTTGACCTGACCTTCATACTTTCCTTTCGAGACAATGGGTCGGACATCGACCTGCGGGTCTACAAGACCAGTCGGACGAATGATCTGTTCAACAACAGAGCAGGTCTTTGGATGTTTTCCCAAAGGTTTTCTATGTACTCCCCGGTGGTTCTGCATACGGTATACGTTGTGTAGTTTGCATGTCCCGTCGCTACTGTGCTCTAGCTCATACGAACCTGGTGTTGCACTTACGTAGATCGCCTCACCGACTGTTTCCTCGAACTCTTCGAAATTTAGCGGACGGTTATCACGTGCACTTGGAAGACGAAAACCATGGTCAACCAGCGTGTCCTTGCGCGCACGATCTCCCGCTTGCATACCAGCTATCTGCGGTAACGTCACGTGTGATTCATCAATAACTGTAAGAAAGTCTGGTGATCCGTCTTCCTTGCGTGGAAAATAAGAAAGCAGCGTATGGGGTGGTTCCCCTGCTTTGCGTCTGTCAAAGTGTCGCGAATAGTTTTCGATTCCGCTGCAATAGCCAATCTCACGCATAAGGGCGATGTCTTGTCGGGTTCTTCGACTTAATCGCTCGGCATCGAGTTCTTTGCCGGAACGGCGCAGCAGCGCAAGCTGCTCCTTGAGCTCTCCTTCAATGTCCTTGATTGCCTGCTCCTTTACCTCCTCGGGTGTCACAAAATGCTTTGCGGGGAACACAATGACCTCGGCTTGTTCTGCTTGTATCTGCCGAGTTATCGGGTCGATTTCTTCTATTTTCGAGATGGTGTCGCCAATGAAGCGCAACCGGTAGACGACCTCTTCATTTGAAGGCATTATTTCAACTGTATTTCCGATTGCCCTGAAGGTCCCTGCAGCAAGGTCTCCTGCAACACGTTCGAAGTACATACCCACCAATTCGCGCACCAATACTGCCCGGGTTCGCTTGTCTTTAGCTCGAAGTGTGAGAATGACCTTAGCATACTCTTTGGGGCTCCCCAATCCGTAGATGGCTGACACTGAAGCGACCACGATGACGTTTTTCTTTGTAAGCAATGCCTGGGTGGTAGCATGACGCAGGCGGTCAATTTCATCATTTATCTGAGCCTCTTTTTCAATGTACGTATCAGTAACGGGAACATACGCCTCCGGTTGATAAAAGTCGTAATAAGAAACAAAGTAATGTACCTCGTCAAGCGGAAAAAACTCGCGAAATTCTGCCGCCAGTTGCGCCGCCAGGGTCTTGTTGTGGGCAATTACGAGAGTAGACTTCCCTGAATTCTGAATGACATTTGCTATGGTGTAAGTTTTTCCTGTCCCAGTTGCTCCCAGTAAAGTTTGATGCCGCTTCTTACCCCTAATCCCCGTAGTGAGCGCCAAAATAGCTGCTGGCTGGTCGCCAGCAGGTTCATACGGTTTTTGCAAATTGAAAACACGACTTGTCACCCCCCTACTCTACGGCACAAAGGAAAAACCGGCAACGTGCATTGCCGGTTTTCTGCTTTTCACCTTGAGGTTTCATCGTGAAGCTCTTACCTTTGAACCTTAAGTAGTACCACGTCAAAAATCAAAGTAGAATTCTTTGGTATGAGTACGCGTCCATCCGATGTCAAAATTTCGCGGGTCCCGTAGGCTAGCTCCGGTGGCATGGTGACACGTCGAGTTCCCCCTTCACGCATACCGATCAGACCAACATCCAATCCTGTTATGATCTCACCCGACCCAAGCGTGACAGCAAAAGGAACTGGAGAATCGGAGGAGTTATCAACGACATCCCCATTTTCCAATTGCGCCGCGTAATGCAAATATAGCGTGTCACCAAATGAGGCCTCCTCGCCAAGTCCTACGACTACATCTTGAAACTCAAAGCCTGGAATCGCATCAGCACTGTCGCCGGAAGAATCCAAAATACGATTCGAATTTGAGTAAGCGCCCGTTGTGTTTGGTATGTCTGGGACATAGGTTTGAGAAACATCAAAAAATATCGGCAAAAACACCAAAAGCGACAAGAAACCAATTGCTATTGCAATCGTTTCATTGCGTGTGCGCTGTTTGACCATAACTATTCCATAATACAATAAAAAGGAGGCAAGGACCTCGTTATACCCACCTATTGCCCATGTATGAGATTTTTGAAAAGAATGGCCACGGTAAGTGGCCCTACTCCGCCTGGGGTTTTAGATATTAGGCTTGCGACCTTAATACAATCGTCGGACACGTCTCCTTTTATCGACCCTCCAGCACTTGAGGTACCGGCGTCTATTAGCACCACCCCTGGCTTAAGCATACTAGGCGTGATAAGAGAAGGCACGCCCGCCCCGGATATAACAATGTCAGAGCTTTTTAATGTATGAATGAACGTGTGCGGGGTAGTGCTTCTATCAAGCACTTTTGTTTGTGCACCCATTTTTCTTAGGAGAATATCTAGAGGCAAGCCAACAAGCTGCCCCTTCCCGACGATCGCGACTGCCTTACCGTACACCGAAATATCATATGACCTGAATATTTGATCAACAGACCCAGCAACTGGGGGGACAAAATGCGTATCGCCGTTAGCAAAAGCCCGGAGAGTTTTCTTGTTTAGCACATCGACGTCCTTTTCAGGAGGTATGGCCCCCAGCACGATATCTTGACTGATGTGCGTGGGAAGCGGCAATTGGACGACGACGCCTCCAGAATCAGGTGCAACATCCCGTATACACTCTACTATTTCCTTGGTCGTCGTTTTGACAGGAAGAACATGCTCAGAAAACTCGACGTTAATTTCACTCGCAACGCGCCTCTTCGCCGCAATAAAGCTCGCAGTTACTGGGTCGCTGCCCACAATGAATATATCGAGCCGAGGACGTATGGGTCTGGCCCCAACGGTATCCCGCAGGTCTTTCTCGATGCGATTGGCAATTTCCTTTCCGTTTACTACAACAGTCATGGTGTTTTCTATCCTAACTCTACAAAAACAGTCGCGCGAGTCGCAGTTGTTCATACGTATACTTGCCTCGTAAAAGTTTGTGAACTGGAGAAAGCTTATCTCCTTTTGATCTTTTAAACGCTCTCTCTATTTCATTTAGTTCATCCTGATTGGGTTTCAGGTATTCAAGTAGTTCGTCTTCTCCTGCGTCCTTGAGCTTCTCGAGGTGCGAAAGGACCGTGGCTTTAGTAAGCCCTCTCTCCTTTGCCATATCTGCGATTGAACCACCCCTTTTTGCGAGGGCTTGTGTTTTGA
This sequence comes from Patescibacteria group bacterium UBA2105, assembly GCA_002331495.1. Taxonomy (GTDB): domain Bacteria; phylum Patescibacteriota; class Minisyncoccia; order Phycocordibacterales; family UBA2100; genus UBA2100. The sequence goes on from DCYR01000009.1 coordinate 9,862, forward strand.
AGTGAGTGGGAATACCAGGACTTTGACTTACTGCGTGTCCTACCCTGTCGACAAACTCTTCGTGCATTTGCTGCACCTTAGCCTTAGAAAATTTTTGAAATACATTCTCCCAGCGCCGAGACTCGGCCTGTAGTTGCTCATCGCGTTCACGAACGTACGGATGTACTTGGAGCGCAGTGGGGTTTAGGCCCTTCAGTACTAGCCCGTTAAGCGTGCGAGAGCGTGAAAGAGCCACATATCCCTGCCCGGGGGCAAAAGCTTTGGATAGATCTGCCTCCACGACATCTAGGCTCATTCCTTGACTCTTGTGAACCGTTATAGCCCACGCAAGACGAAGAGGCACTTGCGTTACAGAGGCCAGTACTTTTGTGTCGTCAGTTGTCTCCCACGAAACTGGGCGTGCAACGACTTCGTGTCCCGTCTTTGTTTTTATTAGGGGATATTCACCTTCGAGGGAAATTACTTCCCCGAGTGTTCCATTTACGTATTCTTGTTCGGAGCTGTTTTTTACAAACATCACACGGGCCCCCACTTTCAGCTCAAGCTTTTCTGGTGCAAGGACACTTTTTTTAAGTGACTCTATTAAGTTTGCTCGCCCGCCAGAAGTCATCTCATACACCACGCTGTCGGAGTCGATTTTTTTCAGTTCAGTGGCATTTCTCTCGTCAACATCCTTGTTGTGCGTATACAACACAACTGGGTCTTCAGCATAACCTCCATTTGTCAGTAATCTTTCCTGCAAGGCCTTTCGCGACACGGCAGACACCTCCCCGTCTCTAATGTCATTCAGAATAGATAAAAGTTTCCCACCTTCTTGTCTATACTGTTCCGTTAGATAACACACGCGAAAGTCAGCCTCACACCAGGACCGAGCAGTATCTGCAAAAATTTCCTCCGTTGTCTTGCGAACCACTGGAGGCAACTGAAAAAAGTCGCCTGAAAGCACTACCTGCATGCCACCAAATGGATCCTTTGAACGTTTTAGTGCACGGGCCACCATATCAACCATATCGAGGATTTCTGGTCTAAGCATAGAGACTTCATCGATGATAAGAATGTCGGTGCGCTCGAGGCGCCTTACGAGCGGTTGGCGCTGCATCATTGTGTCAAGATCCCATTCGCTAAGGTAATCTTTGACACCAATGCCACTCCACGAGTGAATAGTCATTCCGTTCAGGTGTGTGGCGGCGATGCCTGTGGAAGCTGTTACACCCACGACTGCATTGTGTTTACGCAGATACGAAATGTAACTATTGAGAACATGTGTTTTTCCTGAACCTGCAGCCCCGGTGAGATACACATTGCGACCAGTTTTAAGAATATCAAGGGCTATTTTTTGTTGCATACGACAACATAGTAGCAGATTCAAGCTAAAGCGCTGTGAAATCTATCCCTATTGTGTTGTGTCGACAGTAATAGTAGTCGTAAACTGAGCGGCGTTTTCTGGGAGACCGCTGGGGTTGGCTTTTTCCAGAACGAGTGCAGCTGTGCCAACGTATTCTGGCGCTCCTTCGGCGAGGGCTACCTCTGCAGAAAACGGCACCACTTCTTCAGTCATCCAATCTTCTTGCGCTTGCGCGTATCCTTTGCCAAGGACTACGCCGTTAGGAAGCACTATCTTGATCGGAAAACTCGCCTCAAAGTACCACATGCCGCGTGCTTCGCCCTCAATGGAAACCGGAAACGTTGCAGGCTCCAGAGCACTCCAGGTAGGGAAAACTGCCAACCCTTCAAAGTCATCGCCGTCGTTGCGAACTGTTGGGTCTCCATTTACTGTTTCTGTGGGAGATCCTACACTCGATGGTTCTTGGGGCATCTCGTCTACTACCACAAAAACCGCTACTGCGCCTGCTAAGACAATGAGAGAAAGTATGACGAGCGGTTTGTTAAGTATGTCCATAAACCTTTATTGTATGGTTATTGAGTTAATGACTACATCGTCTACGGGGCGATCAGGACCCTCAGTAGGTACGTTAACTATTTCTGTGACAACTTCCATACCGCTTACGACTTTCCCAAAAACCGTGTGCTTTTCATCTAAAAAATTATTGTCGGCAACGTTAATAAAGAACTGGCTCCCATTAGTATTTGGTCCTGCATTTGCCATGGCAATCGTGCCGATATTATTCTGGTTGCTTGAGTAAATCTCATCATCAAACGTATAGCCTGGACCTCCCGTTCCCCACCGAGCTTTTATCGAGTTGTCCTTAGTGAGCGGATCCCCTCCCTGTATCATAAAATTCGGTATCACTCGATGGAATTTCGTCCCATTGTAAAATCCTTCTTGAGCCAACTTCATAAAATTAGCTACGGTGTTTGGAGTACCAGCCGAGTTAAGCTCCAGCGTGATATCCCCCTTAGAGGTAGATATAATTGCCGTGACCGCACCTTCTGCGGGAGTGGTTACCTCTTCTGTTCTTCCTCCTTGTTGTGGTGACATAAGATAAAAATAAAATAGCGCTCCCAGAGCTAAGATTATAATAGCTGCGATACCATAGACTTTTTTCATACGACTAAGTATAGCTTACTACCAACTATTCCGCATCTTTAATGTATTGGTAGATGACGTTAGCTTCGTCTGCCTGGAATGCGTACGTATTGCCGGAGTTTAAGCCTATAATTTCGGTCCATTTGAGCACTTCAGGTCGAATATACTCGTTTTGGAACCCGATACCTCCGGAGAACACCAGAGCATCGGCTCCCTGCAGTAGCCCAAAGTGACTAAATATGTGCTTCACGATTGTTCTCACATAAATTTGGAAGACACTTGCTTCGGGCTGTTTGCCGATCATTGCGTCATCAATAATCTTCTTTGTATCAGTAGAGCCAAGCAATCCCTCAAATCCCGATTTCTCGTTTAGCATTTTCGATACATCGGTATAGCTGTAGCCCGCTTTTTCAGCCAAAATGCGAGCTATGTCGGGATCGACCGAGCCGCTACGCGTTATCATCATGGCTCCCTCCAGCGGCGTAGCTCCCATAGTTGTAGCAACGCTGTGCCCGCTCTCTACTGCCGTTATCGACGTACCACCACCAAGATGCGCCATTATTATTTTTTTAGGCATTGTTCGCTCCTCGTGGAGAAATTGTGCCCTGAGCTGTCCCAAGACAGACTCCAGTGCTAAACCGTGGAATCCATACCTTCGTATCTTGTACTTGTCGGCAACGTCCTTTGGTATCGGATATGTGTATGCTTCTTCCGACAGGGTTTTGTGAAAATACGTATCAAAGACACAGTATACGGGTATTCCCTCAAACTGCTTCTGTGCAAGCTCGATAACGTCTAATGCCCGCGGATTGTGCAGCGGCGCAAATGCACTGAATCCCTCTATGATTCTCTTTGTATCCGCAGTAAAGAGCTGCGGACTCTCTAGTCCTCCGCCATGCACTATTCGAACACCTATACGCCCCACGTTTGTTAATTTTCCGAGCCATTCACTTTGCGCTTTGGTGTTATCCACTTCAATCTTCTGTAGATCAAGCAACTTGTCTGCCTCGGTGTATACGGTAGCTTTTAGCCAACGGGAGCCAGGATTTAAAATAAGTGTATTCATAGTTCCCAGTTATGGATTTCGTCGGGGTCGACATCGTGCTTCTTAATGTACTCTCGCTCCCACTCTAATTTCTCGTCCATTGCGCTAATCACAGAGTCGAAGGCGGCTGCGCTTATCATATTTTGCTTCAGTGCCATGGCAGCTAGATCTTTTACTAAATGAAAACGCGACAGCCCGCTGCGAGAAAGCATATCAAACGGCGAAGTTGTTGACCCTTCTTCCTCATAGCCGTTAATTATAATCCGCTCACTTAAATGATAATCGAACAAAAGTTTCTTTATAGTTGCCGGATACCCGTGAAAGTTGAAAACGATCCCTTTGTCTTCGGTAAGACATTGTAAAATTGCGCTCCGCGCATAGTCTGTTGCCGTTTTGTCCGCGAGTAGATCGAGTTGAAAAATATTTACAAAGCGAACGCGAACGTCGGGGCAGTACTGGCGGAATAGCTTCACGCCAATTGCTGCTTCTTCGGTAATGTAGTCACCACACGTCACAACAACTACGTCGGGATTATCATCCGAGAGAAAGTCCCACACCATGATTCCTTCTTTCACTTGTCTTTGGGCCTCCTGAGGAGAAAGCCAATTTCTCTTCATGCGTTTGCCACACACGAGTACATTAACCGCGTTGCGTGACGAAAGCGACTTGTGAGTTGCGTATAACATTAAGTTTTTATCGGCGGGGAAGTACAAGTTCACGTTCTCAAGATCTCGGTCGAGCATTGACGCAATAAACGACGGGTTCTGATGTGAAAACCCGTTGTGGTCCTGGCGCTCCAAGAGGGAGCTTAAAATTATGTTTAGTGCTGGCACTGGTTTTCTAAATTCAGCCCGTTGTGCCAACTTTACGAACTTCACGTACTGATCTGCCATGCTCGCTATAATTTGTACGAACGCCTCATATGAAGCGAAGATGCCATGCCTGCCCGTGATCGTATAGCCCCACAGCATGCCAAAAAGGGTGTGCTCTGAAAGCAGCTCGACCACGCGGCCTTTGGGCGACAGATCCTTGTCCCACGCTTCTATTGGCCACTGCCAACTGCGCGCAGTTTGTTTGAAGATTGGGTGAAGGTGGTTTGAGTATGTTTCATCGGGACTGAACAGGCGAAAGTTTTTTCGCGTTTCGTTTTGTTTTTGTACGCGGGCCAGATATGTGCCCGCTGTTTCCATGGAGTCGGCTGTAAGACATGCTTTCTTTTCAAAATTGCAAAACGAACTTGACACATCTGGTAGAACTATTTCGGAAACTCCTCCGTTCGCATGAGGAGACATCCCGAGAGTACGCTCTATCTTCGGTATAAGCGAACGAACGTCTGCATCTATAATGAGACGACCGCTTTTATCAGACTGCAGTAGTTCTTGGACACGGTACGACCTAAGCCACTCTTCTAGCTTCTCCACATGGCCCTTGTTGCTGTGCAAGTTCTTGAAAACAACCTGGTGTGACAAGTGGTTCCCCGTTACCTTTTCCCCATCGAGCTCGCTCAATCCTCCCATACCTTTTGGAGTTCGCATGATAATCATTGGCCACCTAGGCGCCACGACCTGCTCACCCCCTCTAGCTCGCTCCTGTATGTCTTCGATACGGATATACGCACGATCGAATGCATCCGACAACTGTCGGTGTGCATCCTCATGATCCTTGGCATCGACGAGTATGGGGTCGTATCCATGCGCCATAAAGAACCCCTCAACTTCTTTGTCTCCCATTCGACCAAACACCGTGGGGGCAGATATCTTATATCCATTGAGGTGCAGCACGGGGAGAACCGCTCCGTCGTTTGCTGGATTTATGAATCGATTTGCATTCCAAGCCGCTGCGAGAGGCCCCGTTTCCGCCTCCCCATCGCCTACCAAACATACTGTCACAAGATTAGGATTATCAAGTACCGTTCCGTATGCAACTGAGAGTGAGTAACCTAACTCCCCTCCCTCAAGCACAACTCCGGGAGCTTCGGGGTTCAGGTGTGACGGGAACCCATACGGTGTAGAAAATTCGCGGCACAGTTCTTCAAGTCCTGTACGCGTGTACGGCAAACGCTGTGGGGACACTTTGGTAAGAGACCCTTCTAAAAATAAATTTGCGTGGAATGCCGGAAATCCGTGTCCCGGGCCAACTATGTAGAGGAAATCCTTCTCAGGGTTGCTAATTATAAGGCGGTTTGTGTGTGCGTATACTAAATTAATACCCGGACATGTCCCCCAGTGACCTAACAACCTAGGCTTTATATGATCGCGTGTGAGCGGTTTCTCGAGCAAGAAATTATCGCGCAAAAATATTTGTGCAACCGACAAGTAGTCGGCAATGCGGGTAAACTTTGAAAGAGTCGCGACATTGTTCATAGGAACTCGAGACCATAATACCATTTCGGAGCTGCATATTTTACCGCTGAGCTCTATATGTTGCCTGTACTAACTTTTAGTTGCTGTTTACGCCCTAGGCTCACCAAACCGTTTTCGGCTAAGCTGAATCTTTGGCTGCGCCATAAAATAGGTTATCAACATCGGAGCGAGAACAGTGGTAACAATGCTTAATACGATCATAGCCGCCACTAGACGTTGGTCGAAGAGTCCCGATTGTAATCCCGAAAACACAACCGCAAGAGTTGTTGAAAGCTGCGGAATAGTTGCTGCTCCAACAACAAGACTTTCCCGCCCACGAAAGCCTGCGATACGACCTCCCAGCCAACCACTGATAAACTTTGAAAGTATTGATCCCAATAATACGGCCCCGGTCAGAACTATTGCTCCCCCCACTGCACTGAACACTGATATATCGGTCTCCATCCCAAGTACGACAAAAAATATGGGGATAAAGACACCGTAGCTAAGTGTTCGAAGTTTTTCAATCAGTACCTCGCTTCTAATAGAGTCGGAAAGGACAAGTCCTGCAAAAAAACCAGCAATTATCGGATGGAGTCCGAGGAGTTCAAACGAAATAACAGTTCCCGTTAATAGAACAAAAATGACTCGTACATCGCGTTGAAAAATATCTTTCGACGGCCCGCCATCGCTAGGAGAAAAAAACAGTTGCAACACGGGGAGCAAACGACGGAAGGTCACGAGCACTGCGAAAAGTAGTAGATAGAAGACTGGTAGCGGAAGCGAGGTTGTCGGCTCAATTGTTTGAAATAAAATGGACAAAAATATCAAGGAAGCAACATCCTCAATGATTGCCGCGGAGAGAATCGTTCGTCCCAAGCGGGAGCCCAACACACCTCGCGACTCAAGTGTTGGCACAATCACAGCTATCGAGGACGAGACAAATACGATTCCTAAAAGAGCAGATGGCACGAATCCAAATTCAAAAATTAGACCTATCCCAAATCCTACACCAAAAGGAAGCAGTCCATTAACGAGTGCAAGAGCAATCGTATTACTATCGAGCTTCTCGAAGCTTGATAGTTTGGTTTCAAGTCCTGCCATGAACATCAAAAGAACTAAGCCAACTTGCCCCAAAAACGAGATCGTATCGGTTGTTTCGACCCACCCAACACCATACGGACCCACTATGATTCCACCCATCATCAAAGCAACCACCCAAGGTAGGTGGAATCTTCGAAAGACACTCGAGAATACAATTCCAACAAGTAAAACAAGAAAAAACGGCAGAAAATCCATAGCCTCTGACTACTAATTAAGCTGCATTATACTACATTAATTGTAGGTAATTAGGCCAAGGCAAATCTTGTGAGCTAACCGTTCTCTGCTGCCGGACAGGGACTCGAACCCCGATTTCCTGGACCAAAACCAGGCGTCCTACCATTAGACGATCCGGCAAAATAAAAACGCTCTACGAACGCTTTGTTACCCGATATCCTAGCAGATACTGCGCACCCCGACAATTAACGTCGCACGTTTCCGCTTAAACGGCTCCCAAGTGTGCAGAGTCGTTCCAGGACGACAGCGTCCACGTGCCCCCTTCCAGTACAAAATACGTGATTCCAGTGTTTGTGGTTCGCATGGTTGTCATGATGCTGTTCACAAACAGGTCGGGAGTTAGGTAATCTCCCAGTAGGTGGTGGGCCACAAAAAACTTCAAGAAGAACCCATGGGAAGTCACCACAACATGCTCTTCCTTGCGATTCTCCAGTATCTCCGTAAGTTTCACTACTCGTTCTCGTATGTCGTTAAAGTGTTCTCCATCGTCCACATTCGCATCACGTATCCAACTGTACTCAAACTTAGCAACGGATTCCTTCACCATAGGATCTTCCCTGTGCTTACCATGCAAGTCGGCGGGCAGTTCCCGTTCATGCGCTATTGGTATTATCTCTAGTGGAACTTTCGCCGCTTCGGCTATTTTTTTGCCGGTATCATGAGCCCTTTTGTATGGGCTCGTTAGCACCACTTCTATCGGCATGTTTTTGAAACGCTCTGCAGCCGAAGTGGCCTGCTCCTCTCCTGTTTCCGTGAGTGGTGAGGTGTCTCCTTCGCGAATCCCTGTTTCGTTTGCTCGACTTCGTCCATGCCGAACTAAATATATATGCTTCACTTCACTCATACTAAGCTTGGAGTGTTTCAACAAGGGCCAACTCCAACGGTAGCTGTTTAATATATGCGTGGGGCGTATCTGCGTACGCACCAAGTAGTGCGCTGAGAACCTTCGAGTTGGCTTTTGATTCTTCATCTTTCGCTAGTTTCTCCAAGAGCTCGAAATCCTCCTTACTAAACTGTTCTTTCAAAGTGTCTTTCATTGCCCCAGTGTTGCGCAGTAGCATGACGGCCCTCACACGATCGAGAAGCAGTTTTTGAAATGTAACAAAGTCAACGTTAGTCTCAGCAGCGCCTCCTATATGCCCAAGAGCTACCTCAAGGTTATTCTCAGATATTGCAGTAAGCACTCCGTTAACCAACTCAGCACGAGGGGCACCGGTGACCGACTCTACTTCGCTACGAGAGATCTTCTTGTCGGACGAGTATGAAAGTACTTTCTGCAAAATTCCTAGTGCATCGCGAAACGAACCCTCTGCGAGAATTGCAATAAGTTCTGCTGCATCTTTGTCGAGTGTCGCCTTCTCGCCTTTTGCAACTTTCAAAACTGCCGAGGCCAGAATTACACGTGTTGGTTTTTGAAATGTGTATGTCTGACATCGCGACACTATCGTATCAGGTAGTTTGTCGATCTCGGTCGTCGCTAGCACAAACACCACATGTTGGGGTGGCTCCTCTAATGTTTTGAGAAAAGCATTAAACGCTTCCTTGGTGAGCATGTGCACCTCGTCGATAATGTACACCTTGAATTCTGAATCAAAGGGCAGCGTGTGTACCGAATCGTTTAGCTCGCGAAAGTCATCGATCTTGCGATTCGAAGCTGCATCCATTTCGTACAAATCTTTCTCGCTTGTCCCAATTTCTTTTGCCAAGATGCGGGCAATGGTTGTCTTGCCCGTGCCACGACCGCCCGCGAAAAGGTACGCGTGTGCCACGTTCTTATCAGCAATAGCCTTCTTAAGAACCCCAACTACGCTGTCCTGGCCAATCACATCCTTAAAGGAGGTGGGACGATATTTTCTATAAAGCGCTACATGTTCAGCCATGACACATATTATAGCAAAACAAGTTATCTACAGCCCCTGGTATCCGCGTATGACCTTCTCGACTTCTTTTGCCATGTCACATTTCATCAGTTGCATGCGTAGCTCTTTTGCACCCGAGAAGCCTTCGACGTAGCTAGAGAAGTGCTTACGCATCGTCGCAAAGCTCTTAGTGCCCGTGAATTCCTTTTCAAACAACTTCGTGTGCTCAATGAGAGCCTCTAGCTTCTCCTCTAAAGTCGGCTTGTAGTTGCTCATTCCCCACGGGTTTCCAAAAATGCCCCTCCCTATCATCACGCCGTCTGCTTCACTTTCTTCCGCTAGCTGCTGTGCGTGCTCAATATTTTGCACATCGCCGTTGCCAATTATCAGCGTTTGACTGCAAAGTGAGTCTCTGATTGCAACCGCCTCCTTTATTAGCTCCCATCGTGCTGGGACTTTGCTCAATTCTTTTCGTGTCCGAGCGTGCAGGGTCACAGCGGCAGGTCTTGTTTCTAAAAGTGTCGGGAGCCACTCACTCAGCTCATTCTTCTCGTACCCTATCCGCGTTTTTACCGAAACCGGTAGGCACCCCGCGCCTTCTTTTGCAGCATAAATAATTTCCTGAGCGAGCTTCGGATCTTTTATTAAAGAAGCACCAGCTCCTTGTTTCTCAACAGCCCTATCTGGGCACCCCATGTTTATGTCTACCCCATCAAAGCCAAGCTCTTTAACCAAGTCCGCAGCTTTCCTTATGTGTTCCGGTGTCGCACTAAAAATTTGCGCAACAATTGGGCGCTCACTCTCTTCAAACTGCAACTTTTTGCGAAGCTTCCTCTGTCCTTTCTCATCAGCAAATACTATGCCGTCCGCAGAGGTAAATTCGGTAAACGTGACGTACTCCCCTCCCTTACCCTTGCTGTGCTTGGCAATGACAGAGCGAAACGCCGTGTCAGTAACATCCTCCATCGGCGCGAGCACAAAAAATGGCGTATGTAGTTGTTGCCAAAAGTTCATCGCGCAACACTAACAGATTTATGCCTCTTCGCCAGCAAACTCTCGTACCTTATAGTAAACACGCTCGTCGAAGCGCATATCAATATAGAGTATATCGTGAAGGCGACTTCGAAGATCATACTCGCCGAGTATTGCCGCCAAGTTGAATAAAGTAGCGCCGAGATCCTTGTCGAGCGCTACTCGGAGCTCCCACCCATCGCGAAACTGTATTCGTGCGTCTTTTTCCTCGAAAAAAAATCGTGTAGCTTCTAAATTCAAGCGAGCAAGTCCGTCAATAAAATCTCGGGTCTGCGCAAAAAACTCTGGAGCTATATACGTTCGCAATACTTTCGTTCGTGACTCGTCTATTCCGCCACTGAAAGTAACTAACTTTGTCGAGGTCGCCCTTGTTGACTCGTACACATACCCTTCGATATCCAGATTATAACATTCACTTTTGCGACACCACTGCGCGTATGGTTCTCTTTCGGTAATTGAAACTACGACTCGCTGCTGTGTGAGTTCTCTTCTTATCGAAACTGTTGCTATCTTTGGAAATTCAAAAGCTAAAATGCTTTCAAGTTCTGAAGCAGGATACAATATAGTATTTTGTTTCGAAAATAATCCGAGGCTTGCGCCAGCCGTTGCCGCCATCATTTTTGACTCAATGGCGAGTGTGCGTACTTCCTCGTTTCCCTCCACCCGGATTGACTTGACTGCAAGAGCCTCAATAAACGAAATCCAGCTTGCCATGCCTACGAGTGACACCAGTAACACCGCAACGATAGCGGTTTTCAAAGCTCGCAGCTGCAGGCGCCGCCGAGCGACTTTCGAGCGCGAGAGTTTGACCCGAGCAGTACTTCGTTTCGCAATATCTCGCGTAGAGATGCGCGCCTGTGAATGACGACTTCCCCGCCACATACGCGCTACTTCTTAGAAATAGTTTCTTTGCCACCCATGTACTGCTGTAGTACTTCTGGGATCTTTATTGAGCCGTCTGACTGCTGGAAATTTTCTATTAGCGATACAAGAATTCGTGGTGTTGGAATGGCAGTACAGTTTAGTGAGTGTACGTAGCGTGTTTTTCCGTCTGCATCTTTGTAGCGTGTATTGAATCGACGCGTTTGGAAATCATGGAAATATGATGCCGAGCTAATTTCGCGATATTTCTTTTCCATAGGCACCCAGAGCTCGATGTCATACTTCTTTACCTGCCCCTGTCCAAGATCGCCACCACAGTTAACAACAGTACGGTATGGAATGCCAAGTGACTCGACAAACTCCTCTGTATTGCGATTCAACCACTCGTGCCACTTTACCGACTCTTCATGGCTCGCCTCACACAAAATTACCTGCTCTACCTTGTAGAACTCATGTACTCGGATAAGGCCCTTTGTGTCTTTGCCGTGACTGCCCGCCTCACGCCGAAAACATGGTGAGAATGAGAGGAATTTCACCGGTAGTTGCGACTTATCGAGCACTTCGTCCGCGTAGTAGCCCATCGTAGGAATTTCTGCTGTGCCTGCGAGATAGTCTTCGTCCTGCGTTTTATACACGTCCTCTGCTTCGTTTGGTAGATGCCCTGTGCCGTATAGATGCTGCTTACGTACTATCGCCGGTGTGATCATCGGAGTAAACTCTTTTTTTAGGAAGAAGTCGTTCGCGTAGTTCCAAATAGCATAGCTAAGCATCGCGCCGTCACCCTTTAAGAAGTACCCGCGAAACCCGTGTACCTTTGCGCCACGCTCAAAGTCAGCTATGTCGAGCTCGGTCATAATGTCTATGTGGCTTTTTGGCTGGAAGTCGAATTGTGTTTGCTGGCCCCAATTTTTTATCTCTTGGTTATCTTCGTCGTCGTCACCCTCCGGAACTGACATGTCAGGGACGTTTGGAACCTGTAGCATGAGAGCTTGCCACTCTTTCATCACCTCTTTTAACTTGTCTTCTTCTTTCTGCAAGCCAGCCTTTAATGCTTGCATTTCTGCGATCATGCCTTCGCGCTTTCCGGAGTCCTGTTCTGAAGATATATTCTTGGTTACCTCGTTTTGCGTGGCCCTCTTTTCTTCAACAACCTTAAGGAGTTCCTTACGTTGATCATCAAGCTCAATAAGTCGATCCAGATCAACCTCCATGTGCTTCTTCTTAGCACCGGTGGCGATAATGTCCTTGTTTTCTCTTATAAATTTGATATCGAGCATACCTGATCTGTTATGATGAATCGTACTATGACCCAAGATATTCGACAAATCAAACAAGAGGACTTCCCCTCGCTTTTGCATGAGATCCCCGATCCTCCGAAAACGCTTTACGCGCAAGGAAAACTTCCCGGAGTCGACACTAAGATTCTGGCGGTTGTAGGGTCACGCACCTGCACCAGTTACGGTCGCAGTACGGTTGAATTTCTTATAGATGGCTTACGTGGACACAACATATCCATTGTATCTGGTCTTGCGCTTGGTATAGATGGGTACGCTCATGTATCCGCCTTGCGTGCCGGAATACATACGGTTGCAGTACCAGGTTCGGGACTCTCAGAAAAAGTGTTGTACCCTCGCTCACACGTACGGCTTGCCAAAAACATTCTAGAGAACGGAGGTGCTCTTTTGAGCGAGTTCGAGCCTGAACATGAGGCTGCCCCGTGGACATTCCCAAAGCGAAATCGGATTATGGCCGGTATGTCACACGCAGTTCTGATGATCGAAGCTGCAGAGCGATCAGGAACGCTCATCACCGCGCGACTAGCGACCGAGTACGATCGCGAGCTGCTTGTTGTGCCTGCATCAATCTTTGCTGACTCGTCAAAGGGTGTACATCAGTTTCTAAAACTTGGTGCAACACCAGTTACTACCTCTAAGGACATACTTGATGTGCTCGGAATACAAACCGGAGCAAAGAAAGAGGTTGCTCCCCCGACACTTTCGGCACGCGAACAGGAAATTTATGAGCTATTGCAAGAACCGCTACCAAGAGACGAACTTCTGGAAAAAGTATCGTTTCCGACAACAGATGCCAATATCATTTTGTCAAAACTGGAGCTCGACGGCGTACTCGTTGAGAAGTTGGGTAGCCTGCGGCGGGCACGATAGGAAGGACATCGCTCTACCAACGTACTACCGAAATCGACTGTTCAATAGTATCACCCCTACCCGATCTCTACCGTTATCTCGAAAATATTATGGTCTCAGCTTTCTTTGACTCTTTAGTCAATATGTGCCATGCTCCCCCTCTTTAACAGCTTATGCGCGCATTCGTTTTGCAATTTTGCAGAAGGCGTGTAAATCTTCGCTCTATGAAGCTTGTAATAGTAGAGTCCCCGGCAAAAGCAAAAACTATAGAAAAATACCTCGGCAAGGGGTTCACAGTGCGCGCCAGTGTTGGTCATGTACGTGACCTGCCTAAGAGCAACAAAAAGGCGATTGACATCAAGGGAGGTTTCGCCCCGCACTATGAGGTTGTAAAGCAAAAAAAAGATGTTATATCTGAACTCTCAAAACTCGCTAAAAAATCGGAAGAAGTGATTCTTGCTACCGACCCCGACCGTGAAGGTGAGGCCATCGCCTGGCACCTCAAGGAAGCTCTTTCCTTAAAGCACCCTAAACGCATAGTGTTTAACGAAATCACAAAAGAGGCAGTGCAAGAAGCTTTGAGAAAGCCTCGCTCAATTGACGACGATTTGCGCAAGGCGCAAGAAGCTCGGCGCGTGTTGGACCGACTTGTTGGCTATGATCTCTCCGGACTTATTTGGCAGAAGGTGCGCTATGGGCTCTCAGCTGGTCGTGTGCAGTCGCCCGCGCTCCGTATCCTTATGGAGCGGGAGCGCGAAATACGTGCGTTCATGCCGGAAAAATTTTGGGTGATCACTGCAGATACCAAGGCGAATAAATCTCCAATAACGTTTACTTGTTCGGAGGAACCCAAGACTCAAGAAGCCGCAGATAAAATAGTCGCAGCAGCTCAAGACAACGCATGGAAGGTTGCGAGTATCAAAGAAACTGCCGCTAAGCGCACAGCGCGGCCCCCTTTTACAACTTCGACCATGCAGCAATCTGCGAGCTCTCGCCTTGGGTACTCGCCGTCACGAACAATGGGTATAGCCCAGAAACTCTACGAATCCGGTCTCATTACCTATATGCGAACCGACAGCACTAACCTTTCAAAACAGGCGCTTGGGCAGATCGGAAATGTAATCGAAAAAGAATACGGAAAGGAACATCTCGCGATAAAACAATTCAAGACAAAAAGTAAGTCCGCACAGGAGGCTCACGAAGCGATTCGCCCTACCAATGCCGCCAAGATGGCTGCGGGCCGTACTGAGGAACAGAAACGACTGTACTCGCTTATTTGGGCACGTGCCGTTGCGAGCCAAATGATTGATGCGGAAATTACTCGTACAAAAATAATTGCTGAAGTCTACCACTCAGACGTGCCAGACTTTGGCGTAAATGGTTCTCGCGTTGTGAACGAGGGGTGGCTTAAGGCCGATCCCGCAGCTCGCGGAGAAGATATAGAATTGCCGAAAGTATCCGAAGGAGATGAACTTGTCGTCACCGACGTGCACGCCGAAGGGAAGGAAACGCAGCCACCTCCACGCTATACTGAAGCTCGTCTTATCAAAGAACTCGAGAAGCGTGGTATTGGCCGTCCGAGTACCTACGCGTCCATTATGCGCACACTCTCTGATCGTGGATACGTCGAAAAAGAAGGGCGTACACTTATACCAACAGACACCGGTGATGTAGTCAGCACTTTTCTCGAGGAACACTTTGCCAAGTATGTGAGTGACACATTTACCGCAGAGATGGAAGATGAGCTCGACGAGATCGCAGACGGCAAACGTGAATACGTGAAGACATTGAGAGACTTCTACGCCCCGTTTAGAAAAGAGGTCGAGTCCAAAGAAGACATTCCCAAACTAACCAACCTCGGGCCAGCACCCAAAGAGTTCCTTTGTCCCGAGTGTGGAAAGGACATGGTGTATAAACTTGCAAAAAACGGCAAGTTTATGAGTTGTGTCGACTTTCCTGACTGCCACGGCGCCCGCAAAGAAGACGGGAGTATCATCGCACCCCCAAAGGACCTCGGGGAGCCGTGCCCGAAGTGTGGCTCTCCCGCGGCAAACGCGAAGCACAACGGCGGCAAGCTCGTCGAGCGTGAGGGGCGCTTTGGCTTTTTTATCTCCTGCGATCGGTACCCTAAATGTAAATACATAAAGCAGGACGACTCACTGAACTCAACAGGGGTTAAATGCACCGAATGTAAGGATGGCGAAATGATAGAGCGCCATGGTCGCTTTGGCCCTTTCTTTAGCTGCTCAAATTATCCAGACTGCAAGCATGCCATCAAAGCAAAACCTACCGGAAATATTTGTCCAATATGCAAGAAGCTCATGATGGAGGGTACAAAAACAATCCCGGAGCGATGTTCTGACAAGAGCTGCCTGAACCACAATCCGCATAAACTTGATAGTGAGAAGAAGTAACAGACAAGCTACTTTTGCCTGCCACAGCTCGTTTTTGTAAGGTGGGGCAATGTGCAAACTTGCGAGCACCGCGAGCCTGGGCAAGAGCCTCCTGCTAAAAACCTTGCGATTAATCGCAAGGTTTTCTCAGTGAACTAACACCCAAAACGATTCCTGTGCGCTGTACTGATAAAGCCTGCCCAACCATAACCCGCATGCGTTACAATAGAGACTACACTATTAAACGCAACTCTTTTTTAGGAGAACTTTTTTTGGCGGCGCTCTGCATTGTGGCGCGTTACGATTTGGAGAAAATCAAGCAGGACAGTACCATGGAGACATGGCAATCTTGAGCACGACAGTTAGTAAGAAAGACAAAGCGCCTCCGGCGGCATTGGCGAAGATTATTACCCTCATGGATCTTTCCAAGAAGGCGGATATTGCGTTTGTTACGCGCGCCTACGAACTAGCCAGGAAGGCGCACCGAGGACAAAAGCGGTTTTCGGGCGAACCGTATCTTAATCATGCCATCGCTACTGCTGAGTATTTGGCAAAAATCGGGATGGGTCCTACCATAGTAGCCGCGGGCTTGCTGCATGATTCTCTTGAAGATAGCGACATGACCCCCAAAGAAATTGCAGCTGAATTAAGCGAAGATGTTAGTGAACTTGTCACCGGAGTTACAAAACTTGGACGTGTCCGCTACCATGGAATGAAACGTCACACTGAGAGCTTGCGCAAGCTCTTCGCGGCTACTTCGCAAGACGTTCGGGTGATGATCATTAAGCTCGCCGACCGCCTGCACAACGCGCAAACTCTTGCTCATGTTCCACGGCCCGACAAGCGTGAACGCATCGCACACGAAACATTGGAGATATATGCCCCCATTGCTGACCGCCTTGGAATGGGTTTAATGAAGCGTCAGTTAGAAGATGCAGTGTTTCCCTACGCATACCCCGAAGAGTACAAGAAAGTGTCAAAGATGTTTAAGGAGTCAGGCGGGGAAGACTTAAGGCGACTAGAGCGTATTCATAACAATGTGAGGAAAAAAATCGGTGAGTATGGTATTAAGAAGTTTCGTACCAACAACCGAGTGAAAGGTCTCTACAGTTTATACAAGAAGCTCGAACGCAAAGACTGGGACATAACGAGAATATTTGATATTTGGGCGCTACGGATAATTGTTAATTCTGTAGCGGATTGCTATACCGTACTTGGTATAGTTCATGGAGAATGGGTGCCAATGCCAGGACGAATGAAAGACTATATTGCCTTTCCTAAGCCTAACGGCTATAAAAGTATACATACGACGATACATACGGGTGACGGAGGAGTTATAGAACTTCAGATTAGAACCGAGGAAATGCATCGCGAGGCTCAGTTCGGTATTGCTTCGCACTTTTCGTATAAAGAGATCGGCTCAAAAACGAAGTCGGGTGATAGTACGGCAATGAGTTGGATTCGCCAGTTTATCCCAGCTCGTCTTTGGATGGAGGGACAAGGAAAGTACCCTACTGGCGAACGTAAACGTACATACACTGACAATGCTACTCCCGAATGGATACAGCACATGGCGGAATCTCATGAAGGAGATGACACAAACCCCCATGCATTTTTGCAGGATATGAAGAGTGACTTTTTCAACTATCGTGTATTTGTATTCACTCCACGTGGAGACGTTATCGATCTCCCTCTCGATTCAAGTCCGATAGATTTCGCCTATGCAATACATTCTGATGTCGGTAATCATATGTCGGGGGCAAAAGTAAACGGCAAAATGGCGTCTTTGAGTACTTGTCTCAAGAATGGAGATATAGTTGAGATAATCACTAGTGACAAAGCACGACCAAATCAAAAATGGATCGGGATGTCAAAGACTTCACTTGCCAAACGCCATATCCGTTCCTTTTTGCAAAAAGAAATCAAAGCTGGATAAAGCTAGACGGCAAAGTTTTTGAGTGAATAGATATCTTCCTCGTCGTCGTCCTCACACCCTTCATCCAGTGTGGTTTTCCTTGTATCGTTCGCTTTCAAGTCCGCTCCACCGATGAACCGAATCAAGGGTGATGATATGCTATTTTTTTTGGCAGAACCAGACTCCTCAGTTTCTCGCGGAGTTAGCTCGTTTGCATTTTTCACTAAACTCACAAGGGCAAATACTTCTGTGGGTGAAAAGAAGTCAATATGTACTTTACCGCCACTGTCCCGCGCCTCTATTTGTACGCGTGTCCCCAGTCGCTCGGTAAGTTCCCGCTCCAGCTCTGCTAGCTCAGGGGTTAGATCCTTCTTGCGCGCCCGATCTGTTGCGATTCCACGTGCGATTCGTTCCGCTTCGCGCACGGTGAGTTTCCTCACAGATATTTCCTTGAAAAGTGTCTGTTGCTGTTCTGGCCGTTCGACAAGCATAAGCAGTGGGCGAGTATGGCCTTCTGTAATTTCTCCTGCTATGACCGCCTGTTGCATATATTCAGGCAATGCAAGTAGTCGAAGCGAGTTGGAAACGTACTCGCGACTTCTGCCTACTTTCTTCGCAATCTCGATATGCTTCATATTAAATTGCTCAGCAAGCTGCCTGAAGGCAAGTGCGCGATCTATCGGGTTAAGGTCTTCCCGTTGCAAGTTCTCGATGATGGCAAGCTCCAGTTTCATTTTGTCAGAGTCCTCTGCGCTACGAATGAGTACCGGCACTTGCCCAACTTGCGCAAGCTTTGAGGCGCGTAGACGTCGCTCCCCCGCTACTAATTCATACTCAACTGAGATTCCTCCGTCGCCTCTTTCGATTTCCTTTCGAGTTACTACAAGCGGTTGTAGCACTCCGTATTGGCGAATTGATTCCGCCAGGCTCTCCAAAGCTTCCTGATTAAACTCTTTGCGTGGCTGAAATGGGTTTGGCTGAATGCGGCTCACCTCGACCCAAAAAATGGAATTGTTGTAAAAATCAGATGCCATGCGGGCAAGTATATCACACCTTCATATTTGACTGGTGTGTGCATGACTGGACATTTTGTGTAGAATAGCTTGACTACCTAGAGGACGAACAGCATTAGGCCGAGGTGGCGGAATTGGTAGACGCGCACGACTCAAAATCGTGTACTGAAAGGTGTGGGGGTTCGATTCCCCCCCTCGGCACCAGAATCAAACTCAGCAACCTGGGGAAGCTTGGGCTGTGCTACAATTTCAGAGAGATTTTTATGTTACCGCAAAACATGCAAGCCCTATTGGTACGAGTGCTTTTTTTGATATTTGCTCTTGGTTCTGCGTATGGCGTTTACGACAACCGCGAGTTTTTGGTGGAATTCCCTTTTTATATCGTAGCCGCAGCCGACACTGTATTCGCATTAGTTTTCTTTTATTTGTTTTTTGTATTCGATAAGCTAAAGCAAAGGGAGAGTGCAGCACTATTTTTAAGCACACTTTTGTATGGAGGATATGTGCTGATAGTGAACCTAACCAGTTTCTGGCTCTACACCTCCAACCTGGGAATCCAAAATGCCGCCAGTCAAGCTGGCTTGAGTACCTCCTCATATATAGTGCAACAAGTAGTCCACCTCGGCGTAGCACCTACCATTGTTTTTGTAATAGTGATATGGCTCATCCGGCGAATTGGCTAATTACCACGATCCTATATTTTCCATCGACGCCCAGGGCTCTTCCTTTTCTAATGCCTTTCCTTGCTGGAGTAGCTCTATTGAAATGCCGTCGGGTGATTTTATAAACGCCATGCGTCCGTCACGAGGCGGGCGATTAATGGTTATACCCTTGTCTATCAAGTTTTGGCACGTCTCGTAAATATTTTCAACACTGTATGCAAGGTGCCCAAAATTTCGCCCTCCGGTGTATTCCTCTGCAGTACCGTCCTCGTCCGGCCAATTGTAGGTGAGCTCGACAAGCGGCGTGAGCCCGTAGTTCATTCCCTGCTTACGCTCGGCAGGAGCCTGTACGTCATCACCCGGCGCCTTCAGAAAGATATTGGTAAACCGCCCTGCTTCGCTTTCATAGCGGTACAATTCTTCAAGACCCAGCTTGTTACTATAAAAATCGAGCGATTCATCGAGGTCGCGTATGCGGACCATGGTGTGTAAGTATTTCATATTTCAAATTACAAACGATTGGAAACAGTTCGCAGTATATCAAATCAAATAAAAAATGTTGTAAGAGTTTGCCACGTAAGCAAAGGAACTTAGGGGCTCCCCATTTTCCGCGCCGCAGTCGCGGGCTGGCGCTGTGCGCCGAGGAAGTATCTTTTTGTGACCCCACGGGGAATTGAACCCCGGTTTTCGCCGTGAGAGGGCGATGTCCTAACCGCTAGACGATGGGGCCTATCCCTTAATTCCAGGGAAGACTACCAAAATGGTGTGTGTGAATTGTACACAAAAATAGCCCTCTTTCCAGGTTGCTCATCACTCGGCTTCCACCTGGGATCTGCAAGGTGGCTCGCAACAGGAAAGTGTCGGGTGCAGTTATGGCGAGGGTTGGAAATTGCCGGGAGCCAAGGATAGCACTCCAAGCACACTCTTGAGTGTAAAGAGGCATGTTGAGCTATCGTGTCTCAACCCATTCACTTTCTTGTCTCACTAACAGTTCGCTGGCTTGTTGCGGTTCTGCAAGTATCTCCCTGACTGCCCTCTCAAGACGAATGCCGGACTGTGATCCTTTCACCAGTATTATATCCCCTTCTTCGAGCATCGCGCGAACCGTTCGTCCCGCCTCCTTAGCCTCCCCTGTATCAAACTCCTGTATACATTCTGCATCGAATCCCGAGTCCCGAGCAGCAGCGGCTATTCCCCTTGCTCGAATCCCGACAGTGATCAGACAGTCCACAACTCTAGCTACCTGTACTCCGGCCTTTTTGTGCGCATCTATGCTAAAGCGCCCCAGCTCGAGCATATCACCGAGTATCGCTATCTTTTTCCCTCTTGTTTCAACCTTCTTAAGTGTTGAGATGGCCGCCCGTAATGCAACCGGTGACGAGTTATACGAGTCGTCGATGATGGTTGACCCGTTGTATCCCCTTAAGACTTTCATGCGACCCGGTGGGCCTTGAGAATCTCGTAAGGATTTTGCTACCGCAAGAGGACCAGCCCCTAGCGCTTGTGCGACCGCAAAAGCCGCGAGTATGGGGTATACCTGTTGTTGACCGATCCTATCATTTATAGTCATCGGAATACTTGAACCTTTTTCTTTAACATGGAATTGCATTCCGGATGGCTCACCCCTTTCCCCATATCGTATTGAAATGTGTGATCCGTACACATCGTTATGTTTTTCTACCCCGTAGAGTAGCACGTGACGGTTTTCGAACTCTCCTCTGAGTTCATAGGTATTTTTGTCGTCTCCCCCAAGTATAAGCGTACCATCCACCCGCAATGCATGAGCAAGCGCCTTTTTTTCTGTCTTAATGTCTTCCGGCCTTCTAAAGTTCTCAACATGTACAGGCACGTCGGGTAGAGCCGTAATGACCACGACATCGGGCTTAAGCCATCTGGTTATTGCCCGAATGTCTCCCGGCTTGTCCGTACCTACTTCCAGCACAAGCCACCTTGGGTAGTGATTGGCAAGTAGTATCAACGCCAGTCCCTCCAATATATTTTGCGACCATCGCAGGGGATTGCTCCAGCCGGTTTCGCATCCCAAAATTGTTAACGGAACACCGATATCGCTGTTGAGGCTTTTTTGGCTTTTTCTGATGTAGTAAGAGTCCTTCAACGCCGAAAAAATGGCATCTTTGGTACTTGTCTTGCCCACGCTCCCTGTAACGGCGATAACACGAGGCCTGTATTTATTTAAAACTGCCCTCGCCTCCCAAGTAATAATAGCAACCACAATATTTCGTAGAAAAGCTTTCATACTACACTCAATGAGGCACACAGCATAGCACGCTTCGCACCGAAATTTCACCTATCAGGCGGGATGTCGTAATAATTGATAAGGAACTGAGTCAAATCCATAAACGGCTTGGTGAGTGTTTGCGAAGCGTAAAGCGCGCCCTGTGGTTCCATGTTCATTAAAAATACAAGGTACTGTGCATCAAACGCAGGGAAGTATCCAAAAAATGAATGGAGGTAACGGTCGTCGTAATAGCCACCATCTGGTGATGGTATTTGAGCAGTTCCCGTTTTTGCGGCAATACTGTAATTTTCCATTTTTGCCGACCCTCCCAGAAGTGCTTCGTCCACCACTTTCACAAGCATACGAGTAATTTCCTCGGCTGTTTCTGGGTTGAGCACCTGCTCTCGAACGTCTGAATAGTCGACATCATGCGTGATCCCCGCTCGCGAATGAATAGCCGAAACTACATGCGGTTGCTCTGCATACCCATCAGGAAGGATGGAGAGCGCCCGAACCATACTTATTGGGGTCACGGCAACTCCTTGTCCAAAACTTGCCGTTGCGTACTCAATATCTCGCGGACTATTCAAGTTTTCCGTCAAGTTTCTTGCCTCATTTGGCAAATCAATACCTGTCTCCTCATTGAAGCCATATCGGTACATATAGCGACGAAATTCGTCCTTGCCCATCCGTGACACTATATAGGAAACCCCTGTATTAAGTGACTGCGACAAGATCTCCTGTATAGGAACGACACCGCGCGCTTTACCATCAAAATTCGAGATTGTATATGTATCAAGCGTAAGTGATCCACGGTCGTTGTAGGTATCTTTCGATTGAATCGCTTTCGAGTCCAACCCTGCCGCAACGGTAAGTGGCTTCATAATAGACCCCATTTCGTACACACGCTCTATCAGTGGATTTGCAAACTGCCACCCCTCCGCTTTCTCGAAGTTGTTTAGATCAAAAGAGGGTGAAACGGCTATAGCCCTAATCGCTCCTGTTTGGGGGTCTATAACCACACCAGCGGTGAACGTAGAGTTCCACTCTGCTCTCGTTTCGGCCAATATTTTTTCCAAATATAACTGTACCGATGGTTCTATCGTGGTTACAATGTTGCCCTCCCGCTTGCGCACCGGAACAAAAACTATCTCGCGTAAATTAGTGAACAGCTCGGCAAAAAAATTCACATACAGGTTACTCTCCCCGCGTGAAAGCACATCTTCGAAATATCGCTCAAGCCCATAACGACCATTAAGTTGCTCATCTTCGTAGGCGACGAACCCGATGGTGTGTGCGGCCAATGTATTCCCCGGGTAGTAACGCCAACGCTCAGGGACCAATATCACACCGTCCAGATTGGTTGCTCTTATCTCTCTAGCCTCCTCCTCGCTAAGACGCGTTGCGATTTCCTCATACGGGTCGCCTTCTTTTGTTGCACGCGCCATGAATGTCGCTTTATCTATTTCAATGTACGGAGCTAGTGCGTTATATACCGCATTGGCATCAGTAATTTCGACAGGTTTGAGCGCCAGCGAAAACCCCGTTTTTATGGTGGCCCCACTTACTTCCCTACCATCTTTATCCTTAAGAAAAATCGTGCCCCGATCGTAAAACCCTCCTGACGTGCTGACGTACTGGTCGTTTGCTCGTATGCGATACTCGTTTCCATGCACGACCTGTAGAAAATAAAGGCGTACTACCAGCACCACGGCAACAAAAAGAATCGCGCCGAGCATGACGCGAGTTCTTAGCCTAAAGTGGTCTCTCTTTCTCGTTGCAGACATTGGACTATTCTACTACTGAGCACTGGCGCGTCCAAGATAACGTGCTCGTTCCACGTAATCCTTCCGCGTAAGCTCTTCAAGACCCATTTCGACTGCCATTTCCGTGGTAACTTTGTTTTTTCGACTTAGGTAATCGACTTCTAGCTCGGCAACCCGGGAGTTAAATTGGGCCAAATCTTGTTGCACCTCCTTTCGAGCAACTGCGTGCACGACGGCAGTGCCTACAAAATAAACATACAAGACTGCCAACAAAATAGTGAGTACGAGAAAAACACCTGCGGCTTTTTGCTCTCCTTTATGTAAAACAATCGCTAGTGCTTTCGCTCGCTGTCTAAGTGTGTGTTTTTGCATCGTGTGTGAACTTAAGTGCCCGAAGTTTCGCGCTCCGTGAGCGCGGATTTTGCCCAACTTCGGATCGTGATGGGGTAATCGGCTTTTTGGTAAGCACCTCTCCGATACCTTTTTGTGCCCAAGTACGGAAACTCTCCTTCACGAGTTTGTCCTCGAGGCTGTGGAACGTCAGGAATGCGACAACCGCGTCTTTTTTTGTCACCGTCGGCAAAGCCTTCAAAACATCTTTGAGGGCTCCAAGTTCGTCGTTCACTGCTATACGCAATGCTTGGAATGTCTTGGTGGCAGGGTTGGTCTTGCCAAAGCGATACGGTGCCGGAACTGCGTGAGCAACGATGTCTGCTAGCTGCTTTGTGCTCTCAATGTCTTCATCGCTCCTTTTTTTCACAATTTCACGTGCAATGCGTCGCGAGAAGTGCTCGCCGCCCCATCCGTAGAGGATGTCTGCGATGTTCTCTTCTTGCCACGTATTAACGATATCGTACGCAGTTAGCACACTTTCGTCGCCGGAATCACTCAGTGTCATCTTGAGCGGCTCGTCGCGATTGAAGCTAAACCCCCTGCCTGATACTTCGAGCTGGTCGCTACTCCAACCAAGGTCGAAGAAAGCTTTGTCGATGCCATCTATCCGATACTCAGATAGCTTGGCCGAAATATTGCGAAAGTTGTCGTGTATTAATGATACCTGCGCCTGTGTACCTCTCAGGTGCTCTCGTGCGCGGGCCACTGCGGCGCTGTCGACATCAAACCCCACCAGGTGTCCACCTGGCCCGAGCTTTTGGGCAAAACGTACGGCATGGCCACCTCCTCCGAGAGTGCCGTCAACTACGGTGTCGTTTTCCTGTATGTTCAGTACCTCAAGTACTTCCTGTAAAAGAACGGGAACGTGTCGGGTGTCTATTGTCGACGTCGAGCCGCTGGAGGATTGCATAATTTTGAGTGCGCATGACTATGGAAAATCCTCCAGCAACTCGATGTAAACAACT
>DCYR01000004.1 GCA_002331495.1 Patescibacteria group bacterium UBA2105
GTCCCAGTTTGAGCCAAGATCCCACCCAGAGCCTGTGTCCCAGTTTGAGCCAAGATCCCAGTCGGAACCTGTGTCCCAATTGCTACCAAGGTCCCAGTTTGAGCCGGTATCCCAAGCACCGCAGCATCCGGATCCTACATCCGCCCAGTCCCAAGAGGCTTGAGCAACAGAAGCAGGTGCCACTGAAAAGAGTGTCGCCGCGAACACCAACGTTAGAAATAGTGCCGAAAGCCTTGTGGTTACTGAAGATGTAATAAATGTCATACGCACTTTTGTAATGATTGCTAAATGTTTTAACGTGAAGTTTCTACCATAAATATAAATATAAGTCAAGTGTCTGGCGTGAATATCGCTATACACGCCCAGACACTTGAACAAAGTTTTTCCGGTTCGTTTGGTCATCAGGGGACCAAACGAACCGGCCTGCTTTCTGGGGTTCCTCCCCTGAGAACCAAGGTCCTCAGGGTTTCCCCAGTGGCTGCCCTTGTGTCTTCGCGGTTACACAACTCGAGCCGAGTTGCCCGCGAAACCCAGGCGCTCTTGCCAATGCAAAAGCGCCCCTTAGTGCCCGCCTGCTTTGAGATGCGGCGAATTACTGCTCCTCCCGATCCGAAGATCGTGAGGACCACAGGTCCAGACTGGCGCTGCTCGAAATAGATGCAGACGAGTTCGATACGCGTCGGCACCAAACGCTCGGGGCCAGCTGTACGCATTTCAACGCACGCCGGCCCGCTGCAGACTGCATCGCCACCAGCTTGCGCTGGGGCGCCTGTCCTCCAAAGAAGGAAAAGAGCGAGGGCGGTCACGATGACCTTCATGCGAACCTCCTTTCATTTCATTCGGGTTTGCCATGGCCCATGCGGACCCTTTTGGACACAACTAGACTATTCGTGTCGTGCGCAAAGAGGTCAACACAGTACATCGACTGTACCCTGCTAAGCATACATAAAGCAAGGGTTTAAAAAGAAAGAAAGGGGCGACTACTAGCTTGCGCGTTCGTCGCCCCTCTCACCCACCCAGTTTACCTTGCTGCCTACTAATAACTACTAGTTGGCAGCGACCCGCAGTTCCCCGATGGAAACCCGGCAGTCGTTGTAACGCTTCAGCTGAGCCGCATCGGACTTATGCGCAAAGCGCGTGTCGATGCGATTGCCCACGGCACGGACGTCGTAGTCCATGCCACGAACATATGGTGTGACGGCGGTTCCGTCGACGGCTTTCGCCTCCATACACGAAACGAAGGCGGCCATGCGCTCAGCCGGCGCATTCTCGGCCGCGGATGCGATCGATACCGATACGGCGACTGTTCCACTCAAGACCAAAGCGGCGACGAGGTGTTTCATTTTAGTCTCCTTTCTCCCCCTCTGTAATTGGGGGTTCTTGGCAAGTATCAGCCTGCCAAGAAAATTGTAAACGAACGGTGATCTCATGTATCATACGAGATCGAATGAGCGAACATTCAAAAGAACACTCGCTCATCAGATGTCATATTTATCCGACGGGCACGATATCACGCATATCAAAACCTGTCAAGTATACCACACACAAAACACAAAACAAAAGAGGTGAGTGTGGGGGAGATGCCGAAGCCAGCCCCCGCACTCACTGTTGTTCCCTAGTAGTTAGTTGCACTGCCGCGCCTGCTCCAATGCAGCGTCGGTGGAGCACCAAATGACCTCACGGCCATTGATGATCCGTGGCGAACACTGCTTGAGCAGCCCCAACTGCTGCAAGCACGCACGCCAGCGTGAACGCGACATTGCAGGCAGTCCGTCCGGTGCTGCACGTCGCACCACCGAAGAAACCGAAGAAAAAGGGTCGCCGACTGGCCGCTGATAGGAAGCCAGCGACGGGTCGGCGACTACCCCCCTCTCCAAGCGGCTAGCAACACTCGCCGGTGAAGACGGCGGTGGGCTGACTGCGACGCAGGAACTGCCCCTCAGGACCGTTCCCGCACCACAGGTGACCACCGTGGTCGTCGTGGTGGCCACGGGCTGCACAACCGTGCGGTTTTGGTTGTATCCGGGGAACCCGAAGGCTGCCCAGATGATGAGTGCAAGGAACGCCAGGCCCGCGACGCCCCAGAAAAAATTTCTCATGTTGTACCCTCCTTTCGCCGACGGTGTCGGCTTGGATTCCGGCTCGGGAGCCGGTTCCTCTGGTTTCGATGGCTCCTCGGGCGGAGTTGCCGGCTTAGGTTTGGGCACCGATTTCGGACCATCGGTCCTGATCAAGCGCCCACCTGGTCCGGCCTTCCCAATTACCTTGCCGTTCTGGACGGCTTCGATCAGCAAGTAGCTGCGAGGCTGCTTGCTGCTTCCGTCGGCAAACCATCGGTTTTTATCGATGTCGTATTTCACCGGGATTCGCTGGCCCTGTGGGCCGACGAAATTCCAAGAGATCGGCGACTTTTTGCCGCCACCTTTGCCCTTTGAAGGCTGTCTTTTCGAGGCTGATTGGGCCATAGCAGCCCTCCTTTCTAGAGTTAGAGTTTACGAAGATCTTTAAGGTTGAGCTGGCGAGATTTAATCACAAATATGTTGGATAGTCAAGTTGTTCATATTGACTATCTTGTATTTTCGTGGTTATATTTTTCGACACCACGGCGCACAACCGTGGCGTGAATGTCCTTTGAAACTCAAAACCGGGAGAAGTACCATGTCTGACACACTAACCAAGTCGAGACCCTTGGAACAGGGCATGGAGGCTATAACGTCCTCCAGCGACACGCTAGGCACGCAGATTGCCAGCTTCGTCTACTTCGTCATCATCTTGGGGATCGCACTGGGGGCCATTCCAATGGCTTTGATGTATGCGGTTCTCGTAAAGACCGAGGCCACGAACGCGTTTGGCCCCAGCTTACTGATGCTGCTTGGTGGCATGCTGTATTGTGCCATCGTTGGTGCCACGAGGACTCCGGCAGCGAGCAACGCTGTGCCCGAACTTCTGGGTTCGTACGTCAACTGGTGGCTTGCTCCGGCAGGCCTGTCTTGGTGGCTTCCCTGGCCACTCGGTACAATAAACCGCACAGTGCACATTGGCGAGATCGCGACAGAAATCAATGCAGTTGAGATCGAAGCTGCTGATAACGTGCATGTAAGCACCATGTACACACCAGTGATCCGCGTCAGGTGGCCCCTCGTGTACGTGCGCTACGGTGGCGGACCGGAAAAGGCCCTGGCAGGTCTCTTCAATCGGACCATGCGTTGGTTCGTCAGCGCCTTCAAATCGACCAAGCTCCCCGCCATGCGCGGACTTGCTTCGGAAGTGATGAGTGGAGATGTTCATGTCCTTACAAGGGAGAAACATGGCATCGATTCACCAGAAGGCATGGACGAGATCAGGTTCCAGGCGAGTGACGACAGGGAAGGTGATCCCTACAAGAGGCTTTGGACTGTTAAGGAAACCGCCGAGTCCATGGGCTTTGAGATAGAGCGTGTCCTCGTCGACGACTTTACGCTTCCACGCTCCATCGTGGAAGCAGCGGAACGTGAGCGTGTCGAAGAAGCACAGCGGCGTGCTGAAGAGACTGAGATCCAGGCTGTTATAAGCCTCGTCAAGATGATGAAGGGTGTCGGCGAAGGTGAAGATCTCAAGCTGGAAGGGGTCAGCGACAAGGACATCCTGAACGTTATTCAAGCCGAGCGCGGGAAAGCTTCCCGCTATGTCGTCGACGGCTCGGGAGACAGTCTCGCCAAGGCTGCTTCCATAATCGTCGAGGCTCTTAGAGCAAGAGCCGGCGGGGGTTAACAGAGGCATCTACCCGCCTCTCTTCTCCCGGAGAATCTAGCGTCAAGTAGCCCCAGGCTGCTTGACGTTTTCTTTTTACATATAACAAAAATTCCCAGTTAACTGGGAATTTTTGCTTCTTTATTTTGGTTGAGCGCTCTAGTCAACAGGGTAAGTTTTTAAGTGTTTTTACCGATGAGGTCGGCTTCTACGATCCACCGGTCGCTTCTCTTTCCAAACGTGTCACAAGTAAGGAGCGTAAGGCGGTTTGCACCGGGAACCGAAAGCTCGATCCGGTCATCGTTAGCGTCAGCACGATACACGCGGCTTACTCGATAACTGTATACGTCACTGCCCGAGTACGCCTGGATCAGGTCTCCGCTTTCAAGCTTCTCAATGCCGGTAAATGCCTTGTATAGTTGATTTCGCACCACGGGTAGGCGGCTTGAGTGTCCAAAAATAAGTGTATTTCTTCCCTCTTCTCCAAGTGTTGCAGAATCCGGGTACCGAACGACTGCACTCTTAAGCTCCTCGTCGAGAGCCGCGATATTGCGTGTCTGCGGGTTCGAGACAGGCAGGTCTTTATTAAGGCTCGGTATTACCAACCGGTCAGGATATACGGGCTCTACGTTACGAACCTCCATTTGACGTACCCCGTCGTTTGAAGAATCCGAATACTGCACACCAGCCGTAAGAGCAAGCCTCTCGTTTTCCGACAAAATTGCCTCTACTTCGGTATCAGACAAGATAGTGTATTGGGTAGCATATATCGCGACACTCGAACCCACCGCAACCACAAGCACCCACACGAATAAAAGAGCCAGCAACATCTTGGGCTGGAATATAATATGCGCGATGCTTGTTGGCACATTCTCGTGATTTTCACTCATATTGATACTCATTAGAGATGATACTATACGCATATAAACAACCTTTGTCAAGTACCCCTTTATGGTAGTGTGCAATTCTATACATAGTCAATAATCCATGATTAACAAAATATTGACATTTATATATTAGTGTGGTACTAATAAAATATTGAGTGGTAATTAATTCTTATGAGCGCGCAAAAAGACAAAAGTTCAACAGTCAAAAATGTGATCGCGATAGTAGCATTTGCGCTTCTACTTCTTGTCGGCATTTGGAGTGCCGTACAGGTCATTATGTTTGTTCCGCGCCTGTTCTCAGATACCGGGGTCGCGACACAGAGAGATGCGGGTAATGAAGTCGAGTTAGGTGACCGTGATATCGTGGCTCGTCTGAGCAAGGAAACGGTTCAGTCGGGAGAGCCTGTAACTATCGAATGGGCGCACAGTGGTACGAGCGATGGGGTCCTTTCGTTTTCGTACGCGTGTAAAGAGGGATTCTATTTTCAAATAGACGGCCGAACCGTGGCGTGTAACGCCCCTTACAATATTTTGGCAACGGATTCATCCCTCGAGGTGGTTCCTCTATCTGCAAAAGCAAGCGTGGAGGCGCCTCTTGCAATAACCTACACAAACCCTCAAGGTGAGAGTGTGCGCGATACTCAAACACTCACGGTCAATAACTTTTCGATTGCAAAAGACACAATTGATGAAGCAAACGAAGACACCGTAGCAGCACCAGGTCCAATTGAGCCAGTGCAGCCTTCTACTGCAACGACGGTTACGAACGAGCCTGTAGCAACCGTTACTCCACGGCCTGTTGTGCGCACAGTCCGAATACCACGCACATCAAACCCCTATGGAACCTCAGACCTTGCAACAGAGATGGTCGCCATCGGTGACATCAATCGCTTTGGAGAATTCGAGGCGAAGGGCGTAGTACGTCTCTACGCACGCGGAGCCGCCAAGTTCAAAGTAACCAACCTGGGAGATAAACAAAGTGGGTCCTGGTACTTTCTCGCCAACCTCCCCACACAAGGGGGGTATCCCTTCACTTCGCAAATACAACCTTCTCTGATGCCGGGTGCATCAGCGGAGATATTTATGACATTCGACCAACTTGTGCCAGGAATCTATCCTTTTACTGTGCATGTTGATCCTTTCAATCAAATTCAAGAGCTGAGCGAACTCAACAACGCCACAGGACTCAACATTACTGTTCTTAATTACTAAGACCGTCTAAACAAATAGGCAAAAACTTCTGGGTGCCCAGAAGTTTTTGCCTATTTAGATATCGAGGATAGCCTCTTTTGCATGCGACTGTATAAATGTTTTTCGTGATGCAACGTCAGTACCCATCAAGGTATCAAAAACCCTATCTGCTTCTTGAGCGTCTTCGATAGTTACTTGTTTGAGCAGCCGGCGTTCGGGGTCCATGGTGGTCTCCCACAATTCGTCCGGATTCATCTCTCCGAGACCTTTGTAGCGTTGTACGAAAATTTTTGGAGATTTCTTTCCCGATTCATCTTTTTCCATATCGTCTTGCTCCCCCTCATTCCCCTGATCTTCCGCACCGGGCGCAATACTGTCATCTCCTGCGATTGAGATCTTCTCTTCCTCGGTGTATGCATACTCTACTTGCTTACCCTGTCTAATCTTATACAGAGGCGGTTGCGCGATATATAGATACCCTCCTTCTATTATAGGTTTGAAGTAACGATAGAAAAGAGTCAGTAAAAGAGTGCGTATGTGAGCCCCATCAACATCTGCATCTGTTGCTATAATGATTTTATGGTACCGAAGTTTCGCTATATCAAACGTGTCTCCGATTGCCGTGCCAAGTGCCACAACCAAAGCCTTAATCTCGTTGTTTGCAAGCATTTTATCAAGTCGTGCTCGTTCCACGTTTAAGATCTTCCCGCGAAGCGGCAATATAGCTTGGGTTTTTCTATCACGTCCCTGTTTTCCGGATCCACCAGCTGAATCTCCCTCAACAATAAAAATCTCGGAATCTTCTGCGGATTTAGATTGACAATCAGCCAATTTACCTGGAAGCGTAAAACCATCAAGAGCTCCTTTGCGTAAAACGGAGTCCTTTGCAGCTTTAGCTGCTTTGCGAGCCTTCATCGCCAAGACAGCTTTGCTCACGATCGCTTTGGCGTCGTTTGGGTTCTCCTCCAGGAAATCGCCAAAAGCGGCCGCAAAGACTGTGTCTACTGCTCCACGCGCTTCAACACTTCCTAGTTTTGCCTTTGTTTGTCCCTCAAACTGAATCTCCTCCATTTTTACAGAGATAACCGCTGTAAGCCCCTCCAACACGTCGTCGCCAGTAAAACCTGATTCCATCCCCTTTAAGTTTGCTTTTTTTACATAATTGTTAAGAGTACGAGTAAGCGCTGTCTTAAAGCCAGTAATGTGCATACCCCCCTCGGGATTGTAGATATTGTTGGCAAATGCGGATACACGTGCCGAGATATCGTCGACGTATTGCAATGCCACTTCGACATGCACCTTGTCGAGTTCCCTTTCAATGTAAAATATTTTCTTGTGTAGCTCCTTTAGATGCCGATTCTGAAAGGAAATAAGGCTCATAAGTCCGCCTTCGAAGTAAAAGCCCATGGTCGGCACATCGAGACCTTGGTCACGCAAATAGAATGTTTTGGTATCGTCTAATTTTCCAGTGTATGCACGGGCATCTATGATAGTGATACGCATTCCTCTCACAAGATACGCCTGTTGGCGCAGATGCTCCACCACAGTTTTCCAGTTGAATTCTATCTCTGGGAAAATCGAGCCGTCAGGCTCAAACGTGATAATCGTACCGGTAAGTTTTGAAGCCGACTCCTTCTTCACTGCGGCGACTTTCTTTCCGCCATTTTTGTACTCCTGTACGTACTTGCCCCCTTCACGATGCACCTCGGCACGTACGTGTGTCGAAAGTGCATTTACTACGGAAACACCAACTCCGTGCAAACCTCCTGAGTACTTGTAACCTTCACCACCAAACTTGCCTCCGGCGTGGAGCGTGGTCATGATGGTTTCAAGCGCAGATACTTTTGTCTTTGCGTGTTTGTCTACAGGAATACCACGGCCATTGTCTACAACGCGCACACGGTTACCTGGTAAGAGAGCTACCTCAACGTCGTTTGCAAAATTACCCATCGCCTCGTCGCGAGAGTTGTCGAATACTTCCCAAATAAGGTGATGAAGGCCATCGATGCCAGTAGTGCCGATGTACATGCCAGGACGTCGACGCACCGCTTCAAGACCCTCAAGTACAGTAATATCCTCCGCTTTGTAACTACCCTTTTTCTTTGGTGTTGCTTTTTTTGCTGCTGCTTTCTTGGCTACCATAATCATACAAAGAGAGCGCTAGAGCACTCCCTAAAGACCCCTCTATTATACCAAAAAACGCGCCGCAATGCTCGTGTTTGTGTACAAAAATTCGGCTTAAATCCTAGCGTATTTCCCACCTTTCCTTACCAGAGATTTCCATTTCAATAGCACTCATTATCTCCCCAACCTGAGAATCGGTGAGTGTTGTGTCCATGGACTGAAATACGAGATGGAATGCATACGAGACACGCCCATCTTTTTCGAAATCGTCGAACAAATCAATGCGCTTTAGCAAATCTCCAGCGTGCTTTCTGATTATCTCACTCAACTCATGAGCTCCAGTTCCCTCCGGCATCCACACAGCGATGTCTCGAAGCACGAATGGATACTGGCTTGATGGAGAATAGCTTGTGCCGTCTTGTGCCAATGGGAACGTATCGTAGTTCTCTATATCAGCCAGTGTATCGAGTAATGCGTCCAGGCTAAATTCCAGGTAACCCTGGGAAGCCGAAAACTTGTGATCAAAAGTCCCCGTCATTAATCCT
>DCYR01000002.1 GCA_002331495.1 Patescibacteria group bacterium UBA2105
GGCTCTCACCTCCCCTAAGCGTCTGAGCCTTGGTGTGCCATTACCACACCAACTAGCTGATACTGCGCAGGCCGCTCTTTGAGCGAATAAATCTTTACTCTTGCGAGACTATCGGGAATTATCCTGGATTTCTCCAGATTATGCCCGACTCAAAGGTACGTTCCTACGTGTTACTACCCCGTTTGCCATGGGTCTAACCCATTCGACTTGCATGCCTTATCCATGCCGCCAGCGTTCACCCTGAGCTAGGATCAAACTCTAATTTAAAGATGTGCTAGGCACATCTTTTTTAAGTGAACGAAACAAAAGAATATACATTCTCCTGTTTGTTTGGTTTCTTTTGAGCTTAAGAAAAAACTATTGGCGTTGCGAAGGTTCGGATGGCGAGACGAGTGAACGATGAGAAACACGCGGCGTGCCTGCGGCACGGTAAGTGTTTTGAGTCACTTCACGCAGTCCGTCATACGAAGCTGCAGCAGCCTAGAGTTTTTGAGTAAGCTCTAGCGTAAAAGAATATTCAAGGAGTTCTAGGTTAGTACCTAGAACTGTGCTTCTAGTGCCCGCTCCTGTGCGGCACTAGAAGTGATGATTGCTGAATGACCTATCTTGTGTAGGCCAATCTTTCATCTGTATATTGTCCAGCGCTACTACAATTTAGCCTCTGAAACTTCTATCAAAAAAACAAACTAAAACCGCCAACTGAGCGGTGCAAGCATTATACGGATATGCAGCTTGGGGTCAAGCTATTCTTGCGTACTTTGGTATAATGGCCGACATGGAATTAGAGGCGATAGTAGCCCTCACGATAGTATTCGAACTCCTCACCGTCGCCTTGCGGCTTATCTTTAAGCTCCAGAGCAAGGAAATACAAGGGGATTTCGGTATTCCGCGTGTTCACCATGCCTACGTCGGTATGGCACTCCTGCTCCTTTCATATGTAATTCCCGGGGCAGCTGCTGCACTTTGGGTTACCGGTTGGGCTCTTATTATTTCCGACCTCGTACACCACTACACCGTCCTGCCGCTGCTACGCATAACGGAAGTTGATATATCCATGCCGCACTACGGGCTTAGCAAGGGATCGGTGCAACGCAAGATACTCATTACTTTTGCCAGTGTTGCGGTTGTAGCCGTATTGTCCTCGGTAGCTACAACCATCTGGGTTAGCGCTATCGCTATGATGATGATTTTTGTATCAGAAAAGCTCGACGAACTTCTCCCAAAGTTCAAAATGTCTAAAGAAGTCGCTAAGCACTTCTAGGCTACTTCTGCCAGTTTTGTACAGTCACGAGAAGCGGCGCTGCCAAGAAAATTGACGAGTAGGTACCCGCAAGAACACCAGCTATGAGCACAAGTGCAAAATCTTGCGTTACTTCTGCCCCGATAAAGAACAGGGCAAGCAGCACCAGTAACGTTGTTATAGAAGTGTTTATTGAACGCATGTATGTTTGCTGGAGAGATTTTCCGACGGTTATCTCAAAATCCTCCCGACGATTTGCCTCATCATTTTCGCGCAAATTTTCTCGCACGCGGTCAAATACAACTATAGTGTCGTTGACCGAATAACCCAAAATGGCCAAGAGCGCCATCACAAATAACACGTCTATCTCAGCTCCGAGAAAGTACCCGAGTACCGCAAATACTCCTGTCGGCACGATGACATCGTGCAATAGTGCAACGATTGCAATGACTCCATATTTCCATGAACTCACCGGCTCGGACACCCTACGAAACGCGAATGCAATAAAAAGAACGATGGCAAGCACTACGGCAGTGATTGCAATCCATGCTTTGTTACGCAACTCTTCTCCTATTGTCGGTCCGACGGAGTTAAAACGCTCAATAGTACCCGCAGCCTCTCCCGCTTCGGTTAGTGCTTTAAATACATCTCCTCGCTCTTCCTCTCCTAGTGGCCGGACACGCAAAATATATTGGCCCTCCCCTGCTGCTCGCAGTGAGTACGCACCAAGGTCAAGTTCGTTCAAACGAGCCTCGATAATATTTTTCTCCGGTCGAGTCTCGTACTTGGTCTCAATAATTTCTCCGCCCGTAAACTCAATCCCGAAATTCAAACCGAGCAGTGCAATAGCACTGATGGACACGGCAACAATAATCCCGCTGATTATGAAAAATATATTTCTGTAAGCAACTACCATCATACTACTTCAATCCCGTACCGAAGAGGAATTTGGTCAGTCCTCTTCGTTCATAATCACCCACCGCGATCAAAAACGTGCGAGAGATGGTGATCGCGGTGAGCATTGAGACAATAATACCAATGCCAAACACAAGAGCGAAGCCCTCAACAAGTGACGTACCAAACCAAAATAAGATCACCGCAGTAATGATGCTTGAGAGGTTTCCGTCGCGAATGGATAGCCACGCACGCGTGAATCCGTCTTTGACCGCATTGTGTGTCCATTTGTCCTCAAGCAACTCTTCTTTCATGCGCTCAAAGATAAGTACGTTTGCATCCACTGCCAAACCAATGGATAGAATAAATCCGGCTAAACCTGCGGCGGTGAGCGTGATGGGAATAAGTTTGAACAGTG
Source organism: Patescibacteria group bacterium UBA2105 (assembly GCA_002331495.1). Classification (GTDB taxonomy): domain Bacteria; phylum Patescibacteriota; class Minisyncoccia; order Phycocordibacterales; family UBA2100; genus UBA2100. The sequence goes on from DCYR01000002.1 coordinate 2,553, forward strand.
CCAACATCAGCACGATGTAAATGGAGAGGGATACAACTGCAAGAGCGCCCGGGAGGCGATACCATGTAATTAAAAAGAGCGCGACGGCAACAAGTCCCCACACACCAGCTTCAATTCCCCGTTCGAGTGTTTCCGAGCCAAGCGAGGCTCCAATGGTTTGGCTTGTCAGCAGTTCGATTGGTAGAGGCAATGCACCAAAGTTCAGATTCCGTACGAGTTCTCGGGCCTCTTCCGGCTGAAACCCCCCCGAAATTACTGCCGTGCCACCGGTGATGCGTTCATTAATGACGGGATTCGATATGAGCTGCCCGTCAAGAAAAATACCAAATACTTCACCTATATGTTCTCCTGTGAAATCTTCAAAAATCTTTCCTCCCTCACTGGTGAAGTCAAGAACCACCAAGGGCTCATTCGAGAGACCTCCCGAATACGCCTGTCCGAACTCAAGATTTGCACGGTCTAGGTGAGCTCCCGTGAGAATTGCCGGGCCAAAGTTATCGTCAATGGAAAGTTCGATCTGTCCGTTTTCATCAACGGATGCATTCTGCACATCAACAGCCTGCTGTAATCGGAATTCGAGTACGGGTGTTTCGCCGATAAGACGGATGGCTTCTTGTGTATCTGTTATTCCTGGCAATTCAATGATGAGTCGGTCTTGTGTTTCTCCCGAGAGCGCTCCTCCGCGTTCCGTCTGTACTATGGGCTCAGATACACCAAACAAGTTTACGCGGCGCTCAATAGTGTCGCGAAGAGATGCCATCGACTCACGAACGTCCTCTGGAGCTAACCGTGAAGTATCAGCTTTGTACACCAGATGGGTGCCCCCTGAGAGGTCGAGGCCAAGCCTGAAGGCAAAGTTTCCGCCCGCGGATTCGGAGGAATACACAAACCACCCCACGCCAAATCCTATGATCAAGATTGCCAGTGCTATTAATCGTTGTTTCCACATACAGTATAAGTGAGGCCAAGTATACCCTAAGGTTTAGTAATATTCACGCAATCTACGAACTGCGACGAAATAACAATATGTTTAAGGTCGCAAGCACTATATAGAGGTCGAGCCAAAACGACCGCTCCTTTATATAATAAAGATCATACTGTAGGCGCGTTTTTGTTTCTTCTAGCGACTGCGGGCTAATATTCCCATTCTTGTACTGCTGTTTTACTTGCGCCCACCCAGTAAGACCAGGCTTTATCGAGTAGCGAAGCGAGTAAAACGGTATGGACTCGACGAGTTTTTCGTACAAACCCTCTATGTCGGGTCGCGGTCCAACAAGCGAAATGTCGCCCTTGAGTACATTCCACAGCTGTGGGAGTTCGTCGATGCGAGTACGCCGCAGGAACGCCCCTACCTTTGTCACTCTATTCTCGCCACCTTCACAAAGCCAAGAGCCCTCATCTGAATACTGCATGCTTCGAAATTTGTAAAGAGTTATCCTATTGGTGTGTCTACCAATCCGTGTTTGGGAAATAAAGATCGACCCTCCGTCTTCAAGCTTAACTGCAAGGGCAACAAACGGCAGTAGTATGAATGTAAGTGCCCCGAGTATGAGACTTATGATTACATCAGCAGCTCTTTTGAGAAGATCATACACAAAATGCGAAGCGGATGATACGTTGTGCAATAACCAACGGTCATCAATGAGCGAGAGTGGCACACGCTCGAATATCTCTTGGTATAATTTTCGAACATCAAGAAACACGGCCTTGCCTTGTACGAACGTCATTTCATATAAAAAACGCATGAGGTGGTCAAGCGACCTATTGTCCATATCAGCTACCACGGTGCTGACAGAGCCGCTTTCAACAAGGAGCGATATGGTCTTCTTGGTGTCCTCCTCAGCTACGAGTTCGGGGTGAACGATTGCCTTGAACTCGAGCGGATATAATGGATCACCATTCACCTCTTCCACGAGATCGCTCAATTCTTGCCCGGTGCCAACTAGCACCGCTTTTATTTCGCGCCGCATCAAAATGTTTGGGTATATGTATACGCGCCAGAAGTACAAGAGCCCGGTAGATACGAAGAGATATATTACGAGAATCGTTTTCGGCGTAATTTGGAAGACTGGTATGAAGAAGAAAAACAAGGCCGCGATCACTACATTGATCGCCTGTGCAAAAAAGATTATGTTCGGGAGCCTCTTGCGAAATAACACCGTATAGCGTTCGTAAAGCCCGGCTACAAAATACACGGCAAACCAAGCAACAAATAGAACCGAGAACGAGGCTAAGTGCGATACTATGATGTCTTTTGGCGGCGCTCCGAAATAACGGAGCCATAGAGTAACCCAAACAGATGTATATAAAATACCAACGTCACCAAGCAAAAGCACCGCGTAGGCCTTCTTACTCAACACATGCATGCTTCACTAGTACACTTTTTTGGTACGTTACGCAATAGTGTGGGGTTATACACCCAAAAACTCCCGCTGTGATTCATCTCGATGTACTGTACGTGAATAGCGGTTCATTCCCATTAATATCCCAAGCGCCGCGAATTCTGTAACCAAATGCGAGCCTCCATAGCTCATGAACGGCAAGGTGACACCGGTCACCGGTAGCAAGCCAATGTTCATGCCCACATGTACTGTAAAGTGACTAATAAATAATATTGCCACCCCAAGAGCAAACAACGTTTCGAAATTTGTTGCACCCAATCGCGCGTGCGACAAGATGCGCCAAATGAGTGTTCCGAACAACATAAAAAGAAATACGACTCCAACGAAACCCCACTCTTCGGCAAACGAGGCAAAAATGAAGTCAGTCTCGTACTCTGGCAGGAATTGTAGCTTGCTTTGCGTACCATACCCTATCCCCTTTCCAAACAGCTGGCCGGAACCCACCGCGATCGTTGATTGATATGCGTTATAGCCGGCGCCTTGAATATCGGCAAGCGGATTTATGAATGTGAGAATTCTATCCTTTTGGTAATCCTGAAACACGAATGTCCACATTGCCCCGACTGCCAATGTGCCAGTGAGCAGAACAGCTACGAGGTGTTTTTTAGAGATCCCGGACACAAGTACCATGCCAAACCACACAAAGAATATCATGATAGCGGAACCGAAGTCTGGCTGAAGCAAAATGAGCGCAAAGACAATAAATGCATAGACCCCGGAGAGCAGTATGTGCTTGATGTACGCTATCTCTATGTGCCGTCGGGTAAAGTATTTCGCCAGCAATATAATAACCACAAGCTTTGCATACTCAGCTGGCTGTACCGCAAACCCCCCAAAATCAAAACGACTCTGGGCCCCCTTCACCACATCCCCGAATATAAAAACCGCTATCAATAATAAAACAGTGACCGCAAACAAACCGGTGACAATGCTCGTTCGTCGCAAAAAGCGGAAATCTATAAAGCTAAAAACGAAAAAGACGGTCACCGATATAGTGAGCCACAGTACCTGTCGCTCAAAAAACGCGTTCTCACCTGCATACGAATACATGGTCACGAGCCCCGCAAGGGAGATAAGCAACGCGGAAACGAACATGCTCACGTCTAAGTGACCTGCGTTTCGTGATACAAAACTACGTATATGCCCCATGTGTTTTTAGGCTATTGCGTGCGCTTTGGAAGTGCAAGGGGGACCAAGTCAATACGCGTGACGTCTGTTGGGAATGGGCTCGGCCACGTAAATGCTATGGGAATCTCGGTATTTGGAGCGATTCGATCTACTAACGTTCGCGACGAATTTATTGCATTACCGGCTCTGTCAAACACGGTTGCAATGATGACAATGTCCTCTTTTGTCGACACTGTATTGTTGCGCACAGACGCGTCAATACGAGGAGACGTGTCTTCACCATTAAGTTTCTCGTTGATGACAGAAACACCGAGAGTAGGATCGCTCATTCGCTCCCACGTCAAGTCACTCACAAAACTAAAGAACGTGCGTACCGGTACTCGATTGCCCGTGTCTATGCGACTCTCAAAAATCGGGAATACCTTGCCAGGAAATATCGGCACACGGCCAAAGCGCTCGGCAATAAGAATATTGCGATCGTCGTAGAGCTTAAACTGATACGCCACGTCGTATACGCCTGCTTCCTGATTCGGATTCTCTATGTAAGCAACGGCGTTATAGGAACCATCTCGCACAGGGAATGAACGTGCCCACAGCACGGCCTGCGGCTGGATTGACCTTTCATCAAGCAGTTGACATGGCCCACCTCTATCTATTGAAGATTCGCCCTGGTTGCGTTTTCCATCGAAACAGCTCGGTGATTCGTACACCAAAAAAAATACTATTGGCGCAATTATAACGAAAAGAAACAAAAATACGCCCCCACCGTACATTATCTGTCGATTTTTTGCCCAGTCTGATGTCGCCATAGATGGTGCCAGTATACCATCCCACAGGGAATTATTGCTCCTTACAGCTCGTTCGCTATATTCGGCTTTATCGGCGGTAATGTACCGTGCCGTTAGTCCGCTTCCGTGTGTAGCATGCCAAGACTATTCGAATACTCTATGTTGGCGCCGAGCTACTCTCGCACACTAGGTACTACCATCGCCCCTGGAAGGCTTAACTTCTGTGTTCGGAATGAGAACAGGTGTACCCCCTCCGGTGAAGCACCAACATACAATATTCGAGACAAAACATGTGTTTGAGTGTGGGCCCCTCTTATAAAGATCAAGTTAGAAAGAAGAGGGGGTGTGGTCGGACTGGCAGGATTTGAACCTGCGACCCCCGCGACCCGAGCGCGGTGCGCTACCCGGCTGCGCCACAGTCCGACGTTGGAGAAGGCAGGATTTGAACCTGCGCCTCTGCTAGGTCTTCCACCTATGGTCAAGATACACGTCCCCGTGCTCCCCCGCCTACGCTGCAAGGAGCAGAAACGAATAGCCTGACGGCAGCGCTCTCCCACTGAGCTACTTCCCCACACTCAAACATATGTTTTTACACAGCACTGAAATCGACACGCAGATCAAACAAAGCGATCAGAGAACTCCATACAGGAAACCCCTCGATGAATTAGTACACCTCGGCTAAGTACATCGCTGTACGTACACCTAGTGCCTATCAACGTAGTAGTCTCCTAC
>DCYR01000021.1:0-14129 GCA_002331495.1 Patescibacteria group bacterium UBA2105
CATGTTCGAACACTTATACACAATTAGTTGTTAGTATTTTGTGTATAGATGTTTGGGTTTGGTGGTGATAATTATGTTGATTACAAAAAGACTGTCCCCACAAACCCTAAAAAATTTTTACAAGTTGAAGTTTTCAACATCCTTATTGTAGAGTTTCCCACTTATAGCCCACAAAAGAATTTTATAAAATTCTTTTGTAAAACAAAGGAATTTGATCCTTTTCCACACATCCACAACTATAATAATGAGTTCCAAATAAAAAATAAAAAATAAATGAAATTAGAATGTTTAAAAAAAGATATTGAAGAAGCTGTGGAAATGGCATCACGAGCAATTTCCAATTCGGCAACACTCCCTGTACTTCGGTGTGTTGTTTTAGAAACAAAAGGAAAGAGTGAGCTTGAGCTTAAGGCAACGAATCTAGAGCTCGGTATCAAAAAAACAATTCAAGTTGACACAAAAAAGGATGGGAAGGTAGCAATACCCGTTCAAATACTAGGAGCGGCCCTTAAAACACCCTCTTCACAAACAAAAATAGGAATAGAAACAACAGAAGGATCAGTTGTTGTAACAACAGGGGAATCAAAAACTACAATAAAAACAATTCCGGTGGACGATTTTCCAAAAATCCCCAACCCCGAAGCCAAAGATACATACCTTGTACCTACAGAAGTGCTCGTCAAGGGTATTCGAAGTGTATTACATAGTGTGTCGACTTCACTTATAAAACCAGAGCTCGCGAGTGTATATATGCACCACGAAGACAACCACCTTCTGTTTGTTGCAACAGACTCCTTCCGTCTTGCAGAAAAAAAAGTTGTCTACAAGACCGACAGTGAATTTCCAACAGCGATACTACCAGCAAAAAACATAACCGACGTAATCAGAATTCTCGAACTACAACCTCCTGGCAACATAGAATTGATAATTGATGAGAACCAATGCTCAATAAAAAGGGATGGGCTTTACATAACGTCTAGAATTATTGACGGGTCGTTTCCCGACTATAAAAGCATTCTTCCTAAGGAAAAAACAACCGAAGTGGTCGTGCTCAAAGAAGATTTACTTGCTGCCCTTAGAAAAGCACAGATATTTTCAGATAAATTCGGACAGGTTTCTTTACATATATACCCCCAAAAGAAAACGTTCACCGTGAGCGCACGAAACAACGACGTTGGTGAGGTGTTTGCTTCCCTCACGGCAACCATAACTGGAGAGGAGCTGGACATAAACTTTAATCACCGGTATTTGTTAGATTTTTTCCAATCAATAAGTACGGACAGTGTTTCACTCACCTTCTCCGGGTTGGGAAGGCCTCTCATACTAAGAGGTGTCGGTGACAGCTCATTTTCTTATCTTGTTATGCCGATGAATCGTTAAACATGAAGGTCCTTAAAAATTTTCTCACCAGGTATACTTACCTACAAGCCCCGGATACAATCACCAAAGAAGTATTTGTACGAGTGGTAGAAGAGGTGGTCGAGGTTTCTCTTAATACGAAACAAGTTTCTATACACAAAAAAGTGGTGCGGGTGAACGCTCCCTCCCCGGTAAAAAATGAAATTCGACTCAACCAAACAGAAATACTTCAAAAAGTAGGTGAAGAGTTTGGGAACGACGACGTACTCACTGCTATTTTTTAATCTCTACTGAGAAAAGAAAGTAATCTGGGACTCGTAACTTCCTTCAAAACCAGTACGTCCAACTACACGAAGCGTATAAGAACCAGGTTGTGTCGGTATAATTGAAAAGTTAAACGGCGCTTGCGTTGCACTCCCCATAAACGACCCGTTGAGATAGAAGTCAGCAGAGGTGAGAGAAAGCGTGCTGGGGAAAGCAATAGATACATTCAAGGGCTTCCCCACGGCGTATACCTCTCCAGGTTGTGGGTTGACAATAGAAATAGCGTTTTGCAAAGCGACGGGTGGTGCGTACCCTGGATTGCTCAAGGAAGAAGAGCCTTCGATGAGTTGAGGGGTGTTCTCACGGGCCCATACCTGCACCGAACGTTCCCAAAACTTATATTGGGGGTCTAAAGAGGGGCTGTTGGGGACCGGCCCCCTGGGGTCGTCTTTGTTTACCCAAAATAGTATGGAGTGAACACCTTCTTGCAAGGCAGTCGTAGAAGACCCCACGGCAGAACCTTGCCAAAAGCCACGCAGTACTGGCTTAAGAGACTCGACATCTTCCTCTGGTGCAGGGGGATCAAAATTCTCAAAAGGAACAATGGCGAGGGCCCTGTCCATATATGCCCGCCACAGTGGTGCGAGCACGAAGCCGGCAACTTTCTTAACAATCGGCGAATTGTCGTTATTTCCACCCCATGTTCCAACTGCAATATTGGGGGTATACCCCATAATCCACACATCTCGGAAGTTGTTTGTAGTTCCGGTCTTTATAGCAACTTGCTGACGACCGAATGAGAACGAGTTTTGCCCATATGCAGGAGCACGGGCTTCAATATCTGTTAGTACATCAGTTACCAAGCGCGCCGATTGCTCGCTGATTGCTCTTTTCCCGGGGTTTTCTTCCGGTTTGTATTCTTCCAATACAGTTCCCGAGGCATCCTCTATGCGCAGAATCGCCGCATATGGGCGATAGACTCCGTTGTTCGCCAACGTCGCATATGCATTCGTGATTTCAAGAGGGGAGACCTCACCACCCCCAAGTACTAGCGGTAGCCCGTAGTGATTTATGCCCTTGGTTAGGCTTTTGATACCGAGTTTTTCGGCCACATTAACAGCGTTTTTAACTCCTACTAGATACAATGTTTTCACTGCGGGTATATTTATTGACTGAGCAAGCGCGTTTCGTAGGGTCATCGGTCCCCGGAACTCACCATCATAGTTTACTGGAGAGTAGCATCCATTGTTCATAGTAAGGTCATCGGGAGAACAGTTCGTTGAAAATTGCGTAGGAACGTCGAACACAACTGTCTCGGGGGTATAGCCCTTTTCAAACGCGGCGGCATACACTATAGGTTTGAAAGTTGACCCTGGTTGACGGTAGGCGGTTGCGATATTAAATTTGCCGTCTATTTCTTCGTCAAAATAGTTACGTGATCCAACCATTGTCAAAATTTGGCCGGTCTTTGGGTCAATGGCAACAAGGGCAGCATTTTCTGAATTGAAGTCTCTTTCGTTAATGAGAGCGAATTCACCAACCACCTCCTCTCCGATTTTTTGTAAGTCATAATTAAGCGTGGTAATAACTTTTAAGCCACTCTCGTACACCGCATCTCGCCCGTATTTTTCTTCAAGGTATTCACGCACAAAAAATACAAAATGCGGCGCTTTTATGTTGGTATCACCATACTTTTCAAACTCGACGTCTTCTTCCATCGCAGCTTTATATTCCTCATCGTTTATGAAGCCCTTCTCGAGCATCTGATCGAGCACCTGACCTTTTCGCTTTTCAAGGAGTTCGGTATTGTTACCGTACGGAGAATAACGACTCGGCGCCTGCGGGAGCGCTGCAAGATATGCAGCTTGCGCAAGCGAGAGGTCGCGCGCCGAAATACCAAAAAAGTAGCGAGCGGCTTCTTCGGCACCGTAAATGTTACCGCCATAAGGAACTTCGTTGAGATAGAGTTCCAGAATCTGGTCTTTTTCAAGTAGTTGCTCAAGTCGAAGCGCCAGAATCCACTCCTTAACTTTTCGAGAGATTTTTTTCTCACGCGTAAGTAGGGTGAGCTTTACCACCTGCTGTGTAATCGTTGAACCTCCCTGCCCCCCTAATAGATTGCCGGTTATTATGTTATCGTACACCGCTTTCAAGGTGCGTTTGGGGCGGATACCTTTATGTTCGTAAAACTCGGCATCCTCGATTGCTACGGTGGCATTTTTAAGGTTTCGGGATATTTCTTCCAGTGGAATAACAGTTCGTCGGATGTCTTCGTTCAAGTCAAAGAGGAGTACTTCGCCGGTGCGATCATATATTTTTGTTGACTGAACAATCTCACGAGATTCGAATCCGTCGAGTGTTGGGACTTCAAGAGTTGCGACCCAAACGAATATAAAACTTAAGACGAGAAGTCCCGCCGCGAGACCGAGGAGGAAAATGTTGCGCAATATGCGTTTCATTAGGGAGAACGGTACCATGAAAGAGTGACTTGGTGTAGTATTTAACCCATGTTTGATTGGTTTACATCGCAGCCTTTGGTTGATACGGATGAAGAAAAGATAGAGGCATTACTCACCCGCGGCGTGGAAGAAGTAATTCATTACGACTCACTAAGAAAAAAACTACTCTCTGGCAGGTGTTTGCGGGTGAAGCTCGGCATTGACCCCACGAGTCCGGATTTACACCTGGGGAGAGCGGTACCACTTCTTAAGTTGAGAGATTTTCAGGAATTGGGACACCGCGTAATTTTTCTCATAGGAGATGGTACGGGAGTTATAGGTGACACTTCAGACAAAGAGTGCGAACGACCTATGCTTACCGAGGTGGATGTGCGAGAGAATATGAGCACTTACTTCGAACAGGCAGGGAGCGTGCTGGACATGAGCAAGGTAGAGAAGCGGCGCAACTCAGAGTGGCTGCATAGGCTCACCTACGACGAGATCGGGGAACACGCCGACCAGTTTTCCGTGGCAGACTTTATCGCGCGCGACAATATTAAACGTCGTCTTACCGAAGGGAAACGAGTTTCACTTCGCGAAACTCTTTACCCGCTCATGCAGGGTTACGATAGCGTAGCACTCAAGGCTGACGTTGAACTTGGTGGAACGGACCAGCGCTTCAACCTGCTTGCGGGGCGTACGCTACAGGAACACTTTGGTCAGGATCAACAAGATATTGTCATGACTCCTCTTATTGAGGGTACGGACGGACGCAAAATGAGCTCAAGTTGGGGTAACACCATTAATCTTACCGACCCAGCCGTCGACATGTACGCAAAAATCATGAGGATAAACGACGAGGTGATGCTAAGTTATTACACGAATCTCACGAGGTTGCCAATGAGTGAAATAAAAGAGATTAAGGAGGGTCTGAAAAGCAACAAAACGAACCCTCGTGACGCCAAGATGAAACTGGCGCACGCAATCGTTTCGCTTTTCCATGATAAGAAATCAGCGGATATGGCCCAGGAGGTATTTGTAAGCACCATACAAAAAGGGGGAGTGCCGAAAGAAACTCCATCTACGACCGCCCAAAGCGGGGAGACACTTGTCGACGTTTTTGTTAGGGAAGGAATAGTGCCGTCGAAAACAGAGTTTCGTCGCCTCGTACAACGGGGCGCAATAACCAATAAGGACACAAATGAAAGGGTTTCTGACCCAAACAGTTACGCAGCGCCCGGAGTATATAAGATTGGTAAACACCGGTTCCTCGAAATTACCAAATAACAAAACCGCCCGTAAGGGCGGTTTTGTATGGGGTCAGTCTTCGTCGGTAAATGGAACTTCTGGGGGGTCATCACCTTCCTCGTCATCTCCCCAGGAGCCGTCCTGGTCGTCGTTCTCGTCGCTTTCTTCTATCTCCTGGTCTGCGTTATCTTCTTCACTATCAAGACTCTCTTCTTCAAAAGCCTCATCCAGGTCATTGTGTTCTCCGTCCATGTATAAATGTCGCTTAGCTAATAATGCAGCTTATGCTGTCGGGACTTTTGTATCAAACAGAGGATCTTTTTCAAGAGGGAATAACTTGTGGATAATATCTGCACACGTGGGCCATACGCTGTGCATAACTTCATCGAGCAGTTGAAAACGTGTGGAGAATCAGTGTTTATCTGTGAATAGCACTGTGGGTAAGTGCCACCGCTATTGCGTCATACTCATCATCGAGGAGAATTTCTTTCTTGATATCTACGAGGTGGTGAAGCATTGAAATGACATCTTCCTTGCTTCCACGCCCTGCTCCTGCAACTGCTAACTTTATCTGTGGGGGAGTGTACTCGAATACTTCCAACTTCCTGCGTTCACCAATATACAATACAACCCCGCGGACAGCCGCCACGTCCATCGCGGTTTTTTTGTTGGTATTAAAGTACACACTTTCAAGTGCAACATGGTGCGGAGAGTGTTTCGCAACAATGCGCTCAAGTGTTGTGCCCACAAGAGATAATCTCTCAGAAAAAGGGAGTCCTGAGTCCGTTTCGAAACACTCACTGTACACGAGCTCTTCCTTCCCGTTACTCTTCTCAATAACCGCAATTCCAAGTCGATCATATCCTGGATCGACACCAAGTATTCTCATATATCGTTATTGTACATGACTTAAAAAGGCTGCGACTAGGCGGCATTTGTATAGACATCTTGCACGTCATCGTGCTCATCGAGAGCCTCCATAAGTTTCTCGAGTTTTTCTCCATCTTCGTCTGATATCTCGACGGTAGAGTTTGCATCATACCCTTCGGCTGTTTTGGTGAACGCCCATACGGCACTACCGGGCGTAGCGAGTTCGTACCCTAACCTTGAAAGGAGGTGACGAATTTCTGCTGCCGTTCGGTTACGATTGTCGGTGAGTATATCGATTAGCACTGCCGTTCCCGAAGGGCCGTACATTTCGTAGAGAATTGACTCAAGTGCTGCGGTTTCATCCGAAGTACCCTTCGCAACTGCACGTTCGATGTTGTCTTTTGGCATGCTGATAGCTTTCGCAGAGTCGATGGCAGCACGAAGTCCTGGGGCCGAAGTATCACCATTTGCCTTCTTGGACTCCACGGCGATAAGGCGCGCCATCTTTCCGAAGACCTTACTCTTCGCTGCGTCAGTTGCTGCTTTTTTGTGTTTAATTTTTGACCATTTATTGTGTCCAGCCATAGTGGAGCAATCCTAACGGGTACATGCGATTTAAGCAAACCAGTTTCCTTTCGATTAATCGAAAGAAAACGCAAAAGTATTCATGCGCCGCCAGCTCGCCAGACTTCTATATCACGGCGCATTTTTTCTCTAAGTCGTTTTTGGGGGACCCCGGGAAAACCGAAGGTCACTATTTGCTCCAGTGTTCTAATAAGCTTGGCTCGACCGGACTTGTTTGTAAGAACCTTTACGATGTGGGAAAGCGCCCCGCGCTCAATATCTTCTTGAGTACGCGCGACCGTCGAGGTGCTGACCTTAAACAAAGCGCTGGTTTCATATACAGAATAATTGTGGATCAAAGCATTAATAATACCCACTCGTTTAGCGAGCATTATGCGTTCTGGTTTCGAGAGAAGCTCGAATAGAGTCTTCGAGAAGTCTTTCTTCTTAGTATTTGCGAGGAATAACTCACTAAGATCACTCAAGAGCGTATCCATAACTTGTTTTTTGACGGGGTGCTTGGATATATGAACCATATACGGTTAGCGTAACATAAAATCTTTCGATTAATCGAAAGGTTTTGGGCAGGTTCTCTATACACTACCGCACCACCTTGAAAGAGAGGTGTCTTACGTGCGTCTTTGCTACCATACTGACATGGACGCGGGACAGGCATTCACGAAAGCGTATGAAGAATATGCGGACGCACTTTTTCGGCATTGCTATTTTCGCGTGTCGAATCGCGAGCGTGCGCTTGAACTTACTCAAGAAACATTTATGAAAACGTGGGACGTAATAACACAAGGTAAGAGAATAGAAAACCACAAAGCGTTTTTGTTTCGTGTGCTCAACAACCTCATTATCGACGAATATCGAAAGAAGAAAAGTCCATCACTCGATGCGCTACTTGAGCAAGAGGGGGTAACCGAAGGAAATTTCATCGATCTCCAGACAGGGAGTCTTGAGGAGGAGGTTGAAAAGATCGAACTCAACCTACAATCGGAGAGGCTTGAGAAAGCACTTAAAGAACTTCCTGAGAGCTACCGCAGTGTGGTAATGATGCGGTTTATGAACGACCTACGACCAAAAGAGATAGCAAGTATTTTGGGAGAAAGCGAAAACGCAGTGTCGGTGCGTATTAATAGAGGAGTGAAAAAGCTCCGGCAGTGTATGGCGACAGTACAAGTATGAAAAAGTTTGAAGACACAATGAAAAAAATAGGGGAGGGCGTGCAGTTGAGCACAAGCGAGAAAGAAGCTATACATGAGCGCGTACGCGAGTACATGGCCCACAAGCCGCCAAGTGTTCAAAGGCAAAAACAAAACCTGCGTGTCACACTGTTGAGCTATCGTTTCAGCGCGGTGCTCGTGATGTTGGCACTTATCTTCACCTCTGGAGCTGGAGTAACGTACGCATCGACAAACGCGCTCCCAGGTGATGCGCTCTACGGTGTAAAAGAGGCGGCAGAGGAAGTCACTGAGCGCCTCATAATTGATGAAGAAAAGCGTGCTGAATACGCAGTAGAGCGAGCACACCGACGATTGCAAGAGGCTGAGAAGTTGGCAGCGCGGGGCAAGCTTGACGAAAAGGCGGAAGCTTTAGTTACAGAGAGGTTTGAGGAATTAAATGAGCGAGCGCAGGCACGAATCGCGACTCTTGAAGAAGAGAAGCCAGCGCAGGCCCAGGCACTGCGTATCGCGCTTGCTGTTGGGGTTGAAGCACGTGCCGAAACACTTGCATTGCGTGCCGTGCGAGTAGACGAGCGAGAAAATGCGGCACGTGAGCGAATCGCACGCGTTGCGCAACGCAATGTAATAAGTGAGGAGTCAACACTCGCAGCTGCCCCGCGTATTGTGGCGTTTGCAACACAAGAGCTTGCAGCAGATACAGCCGAAACAGGCGCCACAGTACTAGGTGTTGCAGAAGAATCGCTACCAAAGGTTGCAGACATGCGCACTGTTCCGCCGGCCAAGATCGCGGCGCTTGTTGGCACTCTTAACAAACAAAAAGAGCGCCTTGAAAAAGAGCGCGATAGGAGTGAGGAAGAAGAACGTGAGCGTGTTGACGGGATTCTTAGCAACATCACAGGGTTACAAGAAGAGATAACCACCGCGGTGAGTCTTGGCAACTACCAAGTCGCTGATGAAATCATACGAAAGGCGCTGCGACTCACACACAAAACATTTGTATCACTTGAAATAGACATAGAAGTGCCGTAGGTACAACCAAAACCACCCCAGTATTACAGTGTGAGCCTGAGCCAGAGGAGCCATTCGACGCAGAATCTATTGAGGTTCGGGACTTGCCGAATCAATAAAAAACCTTTCAAAAAGCCAATATTTGGTGGTATATTGAAATTAATCCAGGGTCCAAACTTGGATTAGATCATTCACTAGTGAACAGGAGAAAGACTCCATGACTGTATTAACAGTAGCGCAAGAGCGCTTCCGGGCAATGAAATCACATGTTGATTTCGCCCCAGTGATACGCTTCGCTGTGGAAGGTGGGTTCGCACCTGACGAGCGTAGTGCCGAACGAGTCCTCGACGGAGTGTTGCAGTGGCTTGTAGGACACGCGTCTGCCGAGCATGCGCAGACGCCCTACGTCATGATGAATGGCGACGTGGACGAAATGTTCCACGCCCTCATCCTCAATACGCGTATCTATCTGCAGTTGTGTCGCGAGCACATCGGCTTCTACATCCACCACACGCCGCTGGATGCAGAAGAAGCCGAAGGTGTCGAGGAAGGAATCGGATATACGATTGACTATATCCTCGATACGTTTGGCGACCTGGTATCGCCGTCGATTCTGCACTGGAAAGAGCAGTTTGATCGCGGCGAACTCACGGCCTCGTCCGTGTCGTGCATGGGAAATGGCTACGAACCCGCCGTGAAGGAGTTGCTCGACATCGATGACTTCCGCACTTTTTGGGACCGGAACGTCATCGAAGGGACCGCATAGCCACCACGGCCATGTTCACAAAAACAAAAAGGGGAGGGCGTACGCCCTCCCCGACATGTTTTAATTGCTTCATCATGTATACGGTATCTAAAACACAAGAAGGACATATTCCTTTCCTAGTGGAAGGAATGAAAAAACTTTTAAAGATGCATGTTGCATTAGATGGTTACTATAAGGTGCCTGAAGATGGCTTTCTTGAAGATATGTTAAAGAAAGACACAATAAGTTTTGTGGCGCTAAAAGACGGAAGGCCAGTAGGTTTTGCACGTGGGCGATGCGTAATTGATCCTCCTGACAAGATAGAGAGCTTTGTTATTTTAAACGATATGTTTGTAGAAGAAGAACATCGAGGAAAAGGAGTGGGAACCCTACTTTTAGAAGCTTTTGGAGAAAAGGCCAAAGAAGAAGGTGCAAAAAAAATTGAATTACACGTGGATGTAAGAAATGAAATCGGACTAAAAGCATGGGAAGCTAGTGGGTTTGAAATTCATCAATACCGGATGAAAAAAGACATAACCTAAAACAAAAAAACAACACCATCGCGGTGTATTCACGATGGCGTATAGGGTGGTTTGGGGGGGTCTAGGTGACCCTCCCACACCGATTGATTCCTATTCACCAACCCTGCTGGTTTGGACAGAAGTGAGGGTGCAGATCTCTTCGGGCGTACTGAACCCACGAAGAGTGACCGTGACCTCCGGCCGACCGCTTAGAGCGGTTTTACCTGTCGGGGTAACGACAATAGGCATCTCGAGTTTCTGATCCGGCTTACAGAGATGGGACCAAATCTTGTGCGACAGGTCGGCGAACCTTTGGAGGTCTTCCCTCGTCAGATTCTCACCAGCACGAGCCGACACAGGTGCGGCCACGAGAGCCGCAAGGAACAAAAGGGTCGCCATGAACCTCATGGTACTTCTCCCCTGGCCGCGTCAAGTCTCCACTGCGGCTCTGGTTAAGTTAATGCGGAGGTGGGTAACTACAAAAACTTCTTGCACCCACTCACCTAGACACCACGCTCAGAGCGTAACAATACTCAAGGGGTTAGTAAAGAAAAACACCATTCGGACAATTTATGCCCGAATGGTGTGGAAAGAGGGAGAGTAGCGAACTTACCATGTAGTCACCCGATTTTCTCAATGGGTTCGCACGGCGACGCAATCCAGAAGACCCACCTCTTTGGGAGGGGTTCTTTTTCCGGTTCTGGACGAACCAGAACATAGAATTCTCCACTGATCTGGTCTCTAAGGCCTCCCTTGCACTGCCTCTGCCAAAGCAGAAGCAGCCCTCGGTTTTGGGGCAACCTAAGTGTCCCTTCGATGACCTCAGCCGAGATCAGAGGGTTTGTTTGACACTTCCCCCTCCAGGATGTTTCTATTTTGTATAGAGACTCACCCTGTCGGGTTTTATATTCGGTTGCTACAGGTACAACCTTGAATGTTCCGACGAGCAGATTGCCAGAATCTCCACAGTTCTCTTCCCAGAGTTGTTCAAAGATCTGAGTGACACTGGACTCCTCGGCCGGTGAGAGTACTTGAGCCTCTGCTGTCGTCAGCAGCAGCGCCCAAAACGACACTGCAAGAAGAGCCTTCTTCATCAATTTATCCTCTCTTCTGGTCGCCTCCGCGCGACACTTGTTTGAGTTTGAGTTAATGCGGAGGTGGGTGGCCACAAACTCTTCTTGCGGACACTCACCTAAACACAGTATTGACACACTGTTGCTGCATTGTGCTAATGATGAGATGAGAGCATATTTGTAATCAAAAGTCAATAGCTCCTACTATCCACACCCCGTTTTCATTGAGGAACAAATAGGTTGTGAAGCAGAGTATCATGTAAGAGTGGGTAGTTTCTATACCAACATTCTTTTTCTACTTCTTGTTGGGAGCTTGGGTGCTGGGGTTTTTAGTATCTCTAACGAAAGAGATCCAACACAACAAGCTGCTCAGCTTGGGGGGGTGACTGCACAAATCAAAACTGCGATAGAAAAGGCGCAACAAGCGGCAACACCCATTCCTGAAAAGTGTGAAGTCGCCGTCTCAGCGGCGAAACTACAGCAAAAACCGTACCTTGGAAATCAGCTGATCCAACGTGTTGGTGGGGCACCAGTGATCGGATGCGGGGTGAACAATAATGAAAAGGTCTTAGTCGGCGGAAGCACGGTGTGTGCAGCATACCCAGGACCAGATGGCAGAGGGGCGACCTTGCAGTGCCCAACCGCAGTAGTTGAATTAAATGATGGCGTGGAAAAGATAATTTGCTGGAACGAAGGTTCTAGCTGTGGATCTGCCGACCCTCAGCAAACAAAAGCAACAACCGAGGGCGAGGACATTGAGGATGATTTAACCAAGAAACTTCAGGAGAACAAACCTCAAACAGCGAACGGCCAGAAACTCCCTGGTGCTGATGCCTCCTTCGAGGAAGGAGTTAAAGTAAATGCAGATGGAGATGGTTTTGTGGCATTTGACGGAAGCGACGTAACATTCGCCGAATTAGGATGGAATTCTGCTTGTATAGATGATAATTGTGGATGGATAACCAAACAAGGGGAGTTTGTTACTGCTAGCCAGTTACGGCAGATGGCAGGCTCGGATTTATCAAACATTAGTACTGTTAGTACTGGGGGTGTAGTATCGGGAGGAAATGTCGTGCCAAGAAGCAACACGCCCGTATCTTCAAATGGTACCGTCCCTACGGTCGGTAATCGTGCCAGCCCTCCCGTGGGTCGTGCTTCTTCAGCGGGAAACCCACAGGCTCCTACACCTTCAGGATCAGGAGTTGCTGTGCCAAGAAGTGGCAATGTCGGGACATCCGTCACCCGGGGCAATGCTCCTACTGGATCAGGGGTGAGAAATCCGGGTGCTACGACTATATCCACCACACCGTCTAGCCCATACCGTAGTTTTCAGCAACCGTCGGCAT
Source organism: Patescibacteria group bacterium UBA2105 (assembly GCA_002331495.1). GTDB lineage: Bacteria > Patescibacteriota > Minisyncoccia > Phycocordibacterales > UBA2100 > UBA2100. Next base: position 12,627 of record DCYR01000021.1, read on the forward strand.
TTCGCAGCCAACCACAAAGTTTTATTCAAAGATTTGTTGGAGGTAATCCGCTCACAGATCTCGCTAACTTTGTAACAGGCCAAGCAGCGCTACGAAACACACCCGAGGGCCAACAAGGCGGGCAGCCGAAGATTATTTACGTTACCTCGCCAACAGTGAGCCAGCCTCAGCGTGTCTCGAACAACAGTCTTCGCAGTATTCAGGCCATCGCAAGTGACATCTCGGCTCAGACTCAGGGGTCGAATATTCCGCGAGTTGATAGGTTCGCACAAACGCTCGAGGCCGTGGGGGGGCCAAACGCTATCAATACAGAAAACAAGCCTTTTGGTCGTATCCAGGACCTCATAGTTGAAGATGAGGCCATCCGCGCGCTTCGTATTGCTGAGGAAAGAGGAAAGCGTGCCAAGAATTCGGTCTTTTGTGGTGCAAAAGAAACAGCGGACGCATGCCAAGTACGACGAGAGAAAAAGGCAAAGGAGGTAGAGCGTAAGGTGTTTATTGAAGAGCTTGAAAAACGGGTGCTACCAGAGAGTGCCATACAGCACTTCCTCGCCGTATACGATGGCTGGGTTCGTCCGAGCCCGGCACCCTCAACGCGCGCAACATCAACACTTGCGGTACTCAACGCACAGAATCAAGACCCGCTTGCCCAATATGAAATAACCACTAGTGGTACCAATTTTGTGCTTTGGGTCATTGACAGTGTTGCTCAAGCAACACGAAATGCAGTGGGGACATTCGTGAACGTAATTACCGGTGGATCTAATAAGCCGACGCAACCAGCCTCCAGTTTGTAATTAAAAGGCATACTTTGCTGTTTTTGGGCAGTGGTAGTTTTTCGGTCGCTACTACTCTTGTTTTTGAAGCCGCTTCGGAACCTCAAGGCCGAGGTGTTCGTAAGCGCGCGCAGTCGCAACACGTCCGCGCGGCGTGCGCTCTAGAAGACCGAGTTGCATCAAGTATGGTTCGTGGACATTCTCAATAGTACTTTGTTCTTCGGATATGGCAGCGGCGAGTGTCTTGAGTCCAACGGGCCCCCCATTGAATTTTTCTGTTACTGCTTCGAGTATCTCGCGGTCATTGCGATTGAGGCCAGCGTTGTCTATGTCGAGTAGCTCAAGTGCCTGTTTGGTGGTTTCTCTGTCGAGTTTATTTTTATGGACTTGTGCAAAGTCACGGCAGCGTTTGAGCAGAAAATTTGCAGTACGCGGTGTAAAGCGACTTCGTTTTGCGATCTCGTCGAGTGCTTCGTCCTCTATTTCAACCCCCAAGATTTTTGCCGAGCGAAGCAAAATGTCGCGAATCTCGTCTTCGCTGTAGTACTCCAGGCGGAAGGTACCACCAGAGAAGCGACTTCGCAGCGGACTTGAAATACCTGAGACCTGCGTAGTGGCTGCAATAAGTGTAAAAGCAGGTAATTCGAGTTGTATCGTGCGTGCGGAGGGGCCTTTGCCGATGATGATGTCAAGCACGCCCGACTCCATGGCAGGGTAGAGGACCTCT
>DCYR01000021.1:14433-15224 GCA_002331495.1 Patescibacteria group bacterium UBA2105
TCCATGGCAGGGTAGAGGACCTCTTCGATGTTCTTGTTGAGCCGATGTATTTCGTCTATGAAGAGAATGTCGCGCTCGCCGAGGTTGGTGAGAATAGATGCGAGGTCGCCCACGCGTTCAATCGCAGGACCAGAAGTTATACGTATCTGTGCACCCGACTCATGTGCAATGAGGTGGGCAAGGGTGGTCTTACCGAGACCAGGGGGGCCGTAAAAGAGGATGTGCTCAGGAGATTGCTCCCGCTCGGACGCTGCTTTGAGTAAAATGGCGAGATTCTTCTTAATGCGACTCTGCCCGACGTACTCGTCCCACTTGCTTGGACGCAATGTTTTGTCGAGGAAGGACACGCCGCCTCCCTCGTCAATATTTTCCTGGGTGTCGTCTGTTGGGGTTGACATACAATTTTAATGTGGTAGTATTCTCTCAAGTTCGTTCCCGTACATTTTCGGAGACAAAATTCTCTAAGCGATGAGACTCCCGTCAACAAGAGACCTTTCGAGGACGAAGTGGTCTTGAGCCTTAGGAATGTGTCTGGCTATTCGCAGGCAAGACGTCTTTCTAAGGCTCAAGGTGCTGCTCCCATCCTTAGTTTGGCACTCGGCTTTGCTTTGTGCAAAGTATCGTTTAGAGAATTTTTTCCCCGACGACGACACCCCTCACAGGGTGTTTTTTCGTCTGCCGTCCACCATAGCAGCGGGTAAAGGTTTTGAAAATGTTGACTACCACCATGTAGCGTGTCCCCACACCTGTTTTCTTAACTTCCTCAAGTTAGTATTACTTAATGTTTTACG